>SKMM01000325.1 GCA_007121055.1 Paracoccaceae bacterium
AGGGTGGTCCGTCGAGACGGACGGCACGCGCCCCGGCGATCCGGGGCGCGCCACGCCCCTTGCTGCGCTGGATCAACGTCGTGCCGGGTTGTCCACTGACCTCCACAAGCATCGCGGTCGTGGCCGCCGAGCTCTGTTTCGGCGGCATCGCCGGCACCGCAGCGGGCTCGCGCAGATCCAGCTCCGCGTCTTCCTCGTGCGGTTCGTCGCGGCGCCGATCGCCCGGGCTTTGCGCCGCAGCCCCTCTCCGAATGTGACTCGGCACCCCAGCCCCCCGATGGCCACTGCCGCGCGCTGCGGCCATTTTTTGCCCGACGGCGCCCCGCGACCGGCGCCTTTCGGCCGATCTCGGCCGGATAGCGGGAGAACTTTCCAGGACATGTCATGGTTTATTGCAGCGTCTGCGCTGCGGGTGCAGGCAGACCGGCAACGCCCGCCCTGTCGCCGGGCCCTGAAAGGTTGCCTCTGACCATGACCCGTTACTGCCTGATCGTGCTGCAGACGCCGCTGGTGGCGCAGGACCTCGCCCTGACGCTGCAGGACCTGACCGCAACGACCCCTCTCCTCGCCGGATCGCTGGCCGAGGCCTTCGAGACGCTGGCGGCCACCGCCGATGGTCCGGCCATGCCGCCGGGCGCGTTGGCCTGCGCGCTGCTGCACACCGATTCGGCAGGGCTGATGGCCGATCCGCTGCTGCCCCGGCTCGCCGATCTGAGCGCACCCATCGTGCTGGTCGGTCATGCCGCCGAACTCGAAGTCGCCCGCGGCGAGGGGCACCCGGACTGGCCCGTGCTGGCCCAGCCCTTCGGCCCAGCCCAGGTCGCCGAGGTGTTGCAGCGCGCCGGCGCCCTGCCCGGCCCCAGAGGCCACATGGGCGGCGCCTCCGTAGCGGTGCCTCGCCCTGCACCGAACATCCTGCCCGGAGCCGGCCCCGTGCCTGTACGGCACCCCCGCAAGGCCGCTACGCCCTGACGGGCGGCCGCGACCAATCCAGCCCGCAGGTCGCGGCCTTCGGGCCGCGACGAGCCACCGGACCCCGCAGACCACCGCCCAGCGGGTCTCGGACCAGCCGTGCCCGCGGACCGAAGCACGGCGGGGTCAGCCCACCAGCGTCTCGGTGCTGGCGAAGAAAACCGCCTGGCTGACCGCCGAGCGGACCTGCTCGGCGGTGAACGGCTTGGTGATCAGGAAGGCGGGCTCGGGTTTCTCGCCGGTCAGCAGCCGATCGGGGAAGGCGGTGATGAACACCACCGGCACCGCGCCCAGCCGCGCCAGCAGCGCGTTCACCGCCGCTATCCCCGAACTGTTGTCGGCCAGCTGGATGTCGGCCAGGATCAGGTCGGGCGGGGTTGTCAGCCCCAGTTCCACCGCCTCGGCATGGGTGCGCGCCACGCCGGTGACGGTGTGGCCCATGTCGGTGACGATGTCGGTGATGTCCATGGCGATCAGCGCCTCGTCCTCGATCACCATCACCCGGCCGCGCATGCCCTCCTGCATCTCGAGCAGCGCCTGCGCCACCAGCGCCCGCGCGGTCTCCGCCGACACGTCGAGGATGCGGGCGATCTCGTCGGGGCGGAACTCCTCGACGGTGCGCAGCAGCAGCGCCTCGCGCGACCGCGGCGTCAGCCTGGCCAGCCGCGTCCGCGCCTGCGCCTCGGCCGCGCTGGACGGCGCATCGGTGACGGCCTCCCCGTCCCACACAGCATGGAAGGCGCGGAACAGCGCCACCCGCGGGTGCAACGCATCGTCCAGAAGGCCGCGGTCTGCGATGATGGCGCACAACGTGGCCGCGGCATGGGCATCGCCGCGCGCCTGGCTCCCGGTCAGCGCCCGGGCATAGCGGCGCAGGAAGGGCAGTTCGGCGGCGACGCGCAGCGCTGCATCGCGTCCGTTGGTGAGGGCATCCCCGGTGCTGCGCGGTCCGGCGGGCGTGGTCTGGCTCATGTCGGCTCTCCCCTCGACGGGACCCTTTCGTCCCGACAACTGGGAACCAAACGCCGCCGCGCGCGTTTGGTTCCCGAGCAGAACGCCCCGCAGAATGCCCCGGTGTCGCCGGGACAACCCATTGCGACCGGTCCAGCGCACGACGGCCGGCGAACCTGAAACGAGTTTGTCAGATGACCCAGACGGCCTCCCGCCCCCCCAGCCCACCCCTGTGTCCGCCCTCCGAGGCGACCGAGCCCCGGCGCGATCCGGAGCTCGGGCCGGAGCTCGGGTTGGATCGCGACATCGTCCGCAGCGGCGGCACGCAGACGAAGCGCGCGCAGGATCCGGAGGCCCGGCAGGAGCCCGACCTCGACCCCGAACTCGAACGCCAGATCGACGAGAACCTGCGCCGGCTCTACCAGAACCGGCTCGAACAGGACCTGCCCGACGATCTTCTGGATCTCGTGGCGCAACTGCGCGACGGGGGGGACGGCAAGAAATGATGAGCCCCGCAACCGCGACGCGTGACCACGCACGCCCCGCCGACCCGCGCGAGGAAATCCTCGCCCATCTGCCCTCGCTGCGCGCCTTCGCCATCACGCTGTGCCGCGACGCAACGCTCGCGGACGATCTGGTGCAGGACACGCTGCTCAAGGCCTGGCAGAAATTCCACCTCTACCAGCCCGGCACCCAGCTGCGCGCCTGGCTCTTCACCATCCTGCGCAACGGCTTCTACTCCGGCCTGCGCAAGCGCAGCCGCGAGGTCGCCGACAGCGACGGCGCGCTCACCGACCAGCTCGCCTCCAAGCCGCACCATGACGGCCGGCTGGCGCTGGGCGAGCTTGCGACCGCGCTGGACCGGCTGCCCACCGAACAGCGCGAAGCGCTGATCCTGGTGGGCGCCATGGGCTTTTCCGTCGACGAGGCGGCGGCCACCTGCGGCTGCGCGCCCGGCACCATCAAGAGCCGGGCCAACCGCGGCCGGCGGGCGCTCGCGGCCATGCTCCAGCTCGACGGGACCGAGACCACCAATCTCTCCCACGGCCCGTCCGACGGCGTTCTGGCCGGCCTGCCCACCCAGCTGGGCTGAGGCCGGACCATGGCATCGCCGGGCACGGCCCTGCCGCAACGGCTGACCGACCGGCTGGCCGTGCGGCTGGCGCTGCTGTTGACGCTGGCGCTTTTGCCGCTGGGGCTTCTGACGGTGCTCACGACGCTCGACAGCCTGCGCACCGACCTGCGCAGCGCCGAGCGCACGCTCGTCAGCGTGACCTCCGACACCGAGGGTGGGCGCCGGGCGCTGGTGGACAGCGCGCTGGTGACCGCCCGCGCGCTCGCCCGCCCCACGCTGGAACGACTGGACGACCCCGAACGCTGCCGCGCGCTCATGGCCGACACGGTGGACCGCGCGGGCGTCTTCGCCTTCGCGGGCTTCATCGGCACCGACGGGGTCATGGCCTGCTCCTCCAGTGGCGATCCGCAGGACTTCTCCGCCTCGCCGACCTTCCAGCGCGTGCTGGACGACCCCCGGGCGCTCGTGCGCCGCACCGACCACGGCATCATCACCGGCCGGCCGGTCCTGATCGCCAGCCACCCGGTGTTCGACGACGGCACCCTGCGCGGGTTCCTCTCCATAGCCATCGCCGAGGATTCGGTGGCCTGGCTCGCGGCCTCCGGCAGCGACCCCGCCGCCGTCTCCGCCGCCGCCAGTTCCAACGACAACTCCAACGCCAACGCGGCCACGCCCGGCCAGCGTTCTGTGCTGCTCAACCGCTGGGGCGAGGTGCTGGGCGCCGGCCCCAACGGGACCGAGGAGGCGGCCGACCTCCTGCCCGCAGGCATGGCGCCCGCGAGCCTTACCACCGCCACCCCCGCCGTGTTCGAGGGCCGCACCGAAGCCGGCGAGCGCGCGATCTTCGTGGTGGCCACGCTGGTGCCGGGCCAGCTCTATGTGCTCGGCATCTGGGACCCAGACGCCACCGGCCTGACCGGGCTCGGCGCGGTCCCGCCGGTGCTGTTCACGCTGATGATGTGGCTGGCCAGCATCGGCACCGTCTATGTGGCCATGCACTATCTGGTGATCCGCCATCTGCGCCACCTCGGCCAGCAGATGCGCCGCTTCGCGCTGGGCAGCCGCACCCCGCCCGAGCCCATCCCCGAGCGCGTGGTGGGCGAACTGCGCGACCTGCAGTCGACCTTCGTCAAGATGGCCGCCCTGGTGGCCCGCGACGAGGCCGCCCTGTCGCGCGCACTGGCCGACCGCGAGGCGGCGTTGGCGGAAAAGACCCTCCTGCTCAAGGAGGTGCACCACCGGGTCAAGAACAACCTGCAGCTCATCGCCTCGATCCTGAACCTGCAGATGCGCCGGCTGCGCGACGCCCGCACCCGCCGGGTGCTGCAGAACGTGCAGGACCGGGTGATCAGCCTCGCCACGATCCACCGAAGCCTCTACCAATCCGACCAGCTCTCGGCCTTGCGGGCCGACCACCTGATCGACGAGCTGCTGCGCCATCTCTTCGCCATGGGCGCCGAGGGCGCGGGCGGGGTGGAGTTGCAGACCGACCTCGCACCGGTGACGCTGGAGGCCGACCAGATCGTGCCGCTGTCGCTGCTGCTCACCGAGGCCGTGACCAACGCGCTGAAATACGCCGGCGCCGCCGAGGGCACCGAGGCCCCCTGGGTCCGGGTGGAGCTGCGCCGCGAAGACACGGCGGTGGTGCTGCGCCTGACCAACAGCCTCGCCCGGGCCGGCGGCAACGAGCCGGCGGACCAGGACACCGTCAGCACCGGCCTCGGCGGCGAGCTGATCAACGCCTTCGCAGCCCAGCTCGGCGCGCGCTGCGACCACGGCCTCGCCGGCGAGGGCCCGACCCGCCGCTGGGAACTCGTCGCCCGCTTCACCCCCACGCCCGCCGAGCCCGTGCCCACCCCGCCCCGCCCGATCCCCGCCACCGTGCCCTGACCGACCTTTCGCCGCCGCCCCCCTGCTCGGCCTCCGCCACTCTCCCGCCGTCCCCCGGGCCGCCATTGCCCGGCACCGACCCGGACTGGGCCCTAACAGTCTGCTGTTACCAGGCTGCTGAAATTCTCCGGCGGCCGGATGGAATTTCCCGCTCATCGCTTATGCGGCCGGCAGGTCTGGGCGCGGTGCCGGGCCCCGGCCCCGGGGTCAGGCGGCGAGCAGCTTGGGCAGCCGTGCGAGGTTGCAGGCGGTCATGGTGAGGGTGAAGCGGGCGGCGACGCGGTCGAGGCCGCGGTGGACGGTCTGGGGTGAAGGGCGCCCGGACATCTGTCCGGTGGACAGATGTCA
>SKMM01000399.1 GCA_007121055.1 Paracoccaceae bacterium
GACGGGGGCACGCCGTGGCGCTGCAGCCCGGGCCGGCCCGCATCCTGCACCAGGTCGAGGGGACCGGCGCGCAGGACCCGCAGCGCGGGGGCCTCAGCCGGCATCGGGGTCCTCGCCGGCGGCGATGCGGGCGGCGAGGGTGTCGAATGCGGCCGCCGAAATGGGGCGGAACCGCACCCGGTCGCCCGGGCGGAACAGGAAGGGCGGGTCGCGGCGCAGATCGAACGGGCGCAGCGGCGTGCGGCCCAGCAGGTGCCAGGCGCTGGGGGCCGCCACGGAACTGATGGCCGCCTGCACCCCGCCGATGGAGATGGAGCCCGCCGGGATCCGGGGCCGCGGCGTCTCCAGCCGCGACAGGTGCAGCGCCTCGGGCAGGCCCGCGAGATAGGCAAAGCCCGGCTGGAAGCCGATCATGGCCACGGTGAAGGTGCAGGCCGCATGCGCCTCCACCAGCGCCCGCGGCGTGAGGCCCAGCAGACCCGCGGCGGCCTCCAGATCGATGCCATGCTCACCGCCATAGGCCACCGGCACGGTCCAGAGCCGACCGGGCCTGGCGGCGGCGCCCTCGGAGAGGGCCGCGAGCAGGTCTTCCACAGCCGCCTGAAGGGGGCGCCAGCCGATCACCGCGGGGTCATAGACGATCTGGAGCGAGCGGTAGGTGGGCACGACCTCGCGCACCCCCTCCGGCGCGGCCGCAGCCAGCGCCGCGTCGAGGCGGCGGACACGGGCCAGCGCCTCGTCCGAGATCGTGGTGCCGAACTCGACGGTCAGCGCGGCATCGCCCGCGGGCAGGAAGCGGGGCGCGGCCATCCCTCAGCGGCTGCCCATCACCAGATTGGGCAGGAACAGCGCCAGCTCCGGCACGAAGACGACGAACACGGTGAAGGCCAGCGTGATGAAGAAGAACGGCACCGTGGCCGCGGCGATGGCGCCCAGCTTCTCGCCGGTGATGCCCTGGATCACGAACAGATTGAACCCCACAGGCGGGGTGATCTGCGCCAGCTCCACCACCAGGATCAGGAACACCCCGAACCAGATCGGATCGAACCCCGCCTGCACCACCAGCGGCAGGGTGATGGGCAGGGTCATGACGATGATCGACAGCCCCTCCAGCACGCAGCCCAGCAACACGTAGAGGAGCAGCAGCACCAGGATCAGCGCGATGGGGCTGAGCTCCATCGCCCCCACCGACTGCGCCACGAAGCGCGGGATGCCGAGGAAGGCCATAGCGGTGGAGACGAACACCGCGCCTGCGATGATCAGCCCGATCATCGAGGTGGTGCGCACCGCCGCCATCAGCGCCTCGAACAGCGACCCGGGGCTGAGGGTGCGTTGCGCGGCACTGAGCAGGACCGCGCCGAGGACCCCCATCGCCGCGCCCTCGGTCGGCGTGGCGAGGCCCGCATACATCGAGCCCAGCACGAACAGGATCAGGAGCGCGACCGGCAGCAGGTCCGCCAGCGCCCACAACCGCTGCCCCCAGGTGAAGCGCATCCGGTCGTCGGGCAGCCGGTCGGCGTGCACAAGGCTCCAGCCACCGACATAGACCATGTAGCACAGCGCCAGCGCGATACCGGGCAGGAGCCCCGCGAGGAACATCCGCAGGATCGACTGCTCGGCCAGAACGCCATAGATGATCATGATCACGCTGGGCGGGATCAGGAAGCCCAGCGTGCCCGCGCCCGCCAGCGAGCCCATCACGATGCGCTTGTCGTAACCGCGCGCCAGAAGCTCCTTCAACGTGATGCGGCCCACGGTGACGGTGGTGGCGGCCGACGAGCCCGACACGGCCGCGAACAGCGAACAGCCCAGCACGTTGACGTGCAGAAGCCGCCCCGGAAGGTTGGTGGTCCAGGGCGTCAGGCCCGCGAACAGCTTCTCGGCCAGCCGGGTGCGGAAGAGGATCTCCGCCATCAGGATGAACAACGGCAGCGCCAGCAGCTCCATGGAGGTGGTGGAGTTCCACAGGTTCTGCGCCAGCATCCGCTCGATGGGCATGTCGCGGAAGATCCACAGCGACCCGATGCCCACGGCAAAGAGCGACATGCCGACCCAGACGCCGAGCGCCAGCACCAGCGCCAGCAGGCCCACGACGGTGAGGATGACGATGGTCATGGCGCGCGGCCCTCGTCGGCGCGCATGCTCTGGCCCAGCACCGTGACCCGGATCAGCCGCGCCAGCAGCTGCAGCCACAGCATCCCAAGGCCCAGCAGCACCAGCGATTGCGGGATCCACAGTGGCGTGCGCGTGGGCTGGAACGACCGCGTGCCGCGCTGGTAGGCGTTGAGGACGAAATCGCCGAAGGCGCTGAGCATGAACAACACGATCAGCAGCCCCAGAGCCGTGGCCACCGCATCGCAGACCCGCGCGAGCGGTGCGGGCAGGGTCTCCAGCAGGATGCCCACCCGCACATGCCCGCCGGTGCGCAGCGTGTCGGCGGCGGCCAGACTGATGACAGCGGCCATGCAATAGGTGGCCAGTTCCCAGCTGACCCCGAGCGAGCGGCGGAACAGGAAGCGCGAGCCGATCTCGCCCAGCATCAGGATGGCGATCACCGCCATCAGGACCGCGGCGAGCCGGGCCAGCCAGAGGCCGGCCCCGTCCACCACCGCAAGCGCACGCACGAGCAAGGGCTGTCCTCCGTGACGGGGCGGTCGCCCCATTGCCTGGATGGACCCGCCCGCGGCCGGCCGTACGGTGCCGCGGGCGGGCGGGGCAGATCGATTTCCAAGGGCCTCACCCTGCTCAGGCGCACCCCTGCATCACCTGGTCGGCACGCCCGAGCCGACCGGCACCCTGGCGCGGGGCCGGTCCCCGGGGCCGGGTCAGTCGGCCTGGAAGGCCTCAATGATGGGGCGGGAGTCGGGGACCTCGTCCATGAAGGCCTCCCACATCGGCATGCCGACCTCCAGCAGCGCCGCGCGCAACTCCTCCGAGGGGTCGCGGATCTCGACGCCGTTCTCGGCCAGGATGGCGAGCTTCTCGTCATCTTCGGCGCGGGCGGCGTCCCAGAATTCGGGTTGCATCTCCTCGGCGATGCGCGCGATGGCCTCCTGGTGTTCCTCGGACAACGCGTTCCAGGCGTCGAGGTTGACGTTGACCATGATCGCCGAGCCCTGCCAGTTGAACCGGCTCATGTGGCCCAGGAACTCCCAGAAGCTGCCGTCAACGCCCGACGAGGACGAGGTGGTCACCCCGTCGATGGCGCCGGTGGCCAGCGCCGGCACCACCTCGCCCCAGGGCATCTGGATCGGCGAGGCCCCCAGCGCGCTGAAGAAGTTCGCGCCCATGGAGTCCACCACGCGGATGCGCACGCCGTCCAGGTCCTCAACCGTCTCGATGGGGTTGCGCGAATAGACCGCCTGGCCGGGCCAGGGGACCATGTAGAGGATCTTCTGGTTGTTGCGCTCGGCGACCTCGTCGTAGTGGTCACGGGCCAGCGCCTGCAGGCGTTCGAGCTCGTCGAAGCTGGGGGCGAGGTAGGGCAGGGATTCCATGCCGAAGATCGGCTCCTCGCCGACCTGCTGGTTCAGCAGGATGTCGGCGATCGGCACGATGCGGTCGCGCACCGCCGCCAGCAGCTCGGGACCGGCCAGACCGAGGGCGCCGCCCGGGTGCAGCTCGATCACCACCTCGCCGTCGGTGGCCTCGCGCACGGCCTCTGCAAAGCGGCGGTGGTTCTGGGTGTGGAAATTACCCTCGGGCCAGACGATGGCCATATCCCAGACGGTCTGCGCCTGGACCGGGACGGCGAGGAGGCCGGCGGCCAGCACGGCCGCGCCGAAGGTGGGGTGATGTCTCATGGCTGCTCCCTGTGTTGTGCTGATGGCGCTGGCCGAGGGGGCCGTGCCGCACCGGGATACGGTCGGTGCGGCCCGCCACGGCCGGCCGCCGCTCCCGATTGCATGCAAGCTTAGGCGGCGCACTTCCGCGGCGTCAACTGCGCAGGCCCTGCGGGCCGGGGGTCGGGACGGCGGGGCCCAGCGATTGGACAGCGGGAGCGGTCAGTCTGCGGCGGCGAAGGGGCGCAGGCGGATGCCGTTCTCGGTCAGCCGGTCGCGGATGATGGTGGCGGCCTCCACCGCGCCCGGGGTGTCGCCATGCACGCAGATCGTGTCCACGGGGACGGGCAGGCGGGTGCCCTCGGTGGTGAAGATCGCGCCCTCCAGCACCATGCGCACGGCGCGCTCGGCGGCCTGGGCGGGGTCGTGGATCACCGCACCGGGGATCTTGCGCGGGGTGAGGTTGCCGTTCTCCTGATAGGTGCGGTCGGCATAGACCTCGCGCACCAGCCGCAGGCCGAGGCGTTCGGCGGCGGCCTCGGACTGGGTCAGGGGCATGACGGTGTAGAAAAGGTCGCGGTCCACGGTGCGGATCGCGCGGGCGATGGCGGTGGCAAGCTCGGCGTCCTCGTTGGCCATGGTGCCAAGCACGCCATGGGTCTTGACGTGGGTGATGCGATGGCCGGCGGCGGCGGCCACGGCCTGCGCCGCGCCGATCTGATAGATCAGCAGCTTCTCGATGTCGGCGGGGTCCTCGCCCACGATCATCCGGCGGCCGAAGCCCCACAAATCCATCAGGCTCGGGTGCGCGCCCACCGCCACGCCGTTCTCGCGCGCCATCTCCATGGTGCGGAACATCACCAGCGGGTCGCCCGCGTGAAACCCGCAGGCGACATTGGCGGTGGTGACGATGCGCAGCATCTCGGGGTCGTTGCCCAGCCGGTAGACCCCGAAGCTCTCGCCCAGATCCGCGTTCAGATCGACCTGACCCATGGGTGCGAGCCTACTGCGCCCCTGCCCGCCCGTCCAGCCGGGCCTCAGGCGTTGGGGCGGTCGGACAGCTGGGCGATGACCGAACGGTACTTGCCCCGCAGATGGTCGCGCAGGATCGCGCCCAGTCGCGGCCCGTCACGCTGGCGCAGCGCCTCCATGATCCGCTCGTGCTCGGCGATGGCGTTGGCCCAGCGTTCGGGGGTGGTGTTCGCCTTGTAGCGCGCCCGGCGCAGGCGGGCGGCAAGGGGGCGGTAATGCGCCTCCAGCGTGGGGTTGCGCGCGGCGGCGAGGATCGCGCCGTGGATCTGCTGGTTCAGCGCGAAATACTCGTTCAGGTCGCCGGCCTCGTAGCAGGCGACCATCCGGGCATGCAGCGCCTCGATGCGGGCCAGCTCGGCGTCGGTGATCGCGGCCGCGGCGAGCTCGCCGGCCAGCGCCTCCAGCGC
>SKMM01000197.1 GCA_007121055.1 Paracoccaceae bacterium
CAGCGCGGCGTGGCTGGATGCGGGCAGCGGCGCCAGCGCCGTCAGCGCGGCGAGGAGGGCGGCCGCCACCGCGCCCCGTGGGCACGCCGGCTGCCGGTTGGCGGGGCGGGCCTCAGAGCGGGGTGTCATGGCAGTGGCCCTCGCCGACATGGCCAAGGTGCAGATCGCCCAGCGAGAACTCCTGCATCCCGCCCGCGGCGAAGGCGTCGAAGCCGGGGGCCTGGGTGTTCATCGCCCCGTCCGCCGGCCGGTCGGCCCGGCCGAAGAGGTGGTCGAGGTGCAGCGTGATCTCCAGCGCGCCGGGCGCGCCGGGTGCGACGAAGCCCTTGCGGGCGTCACCGATGTATTCGCCGCAGGCATGGGCGATGGCGTCGCGGGTGGCGAGGGTGAAGGCCACCTCCTGCCCCGCGCGGGAGGCGGTGCCTTCGAACACGAGCGAGAAGCCCGGAAAGTCGCCCCCGGGCGCGGGGACAAGCGCCCAGGAGAGGGCGTTGTAGAAGCCCTCCCCGGCCGGGACGGTGGCGAGCGGCACCCGGTCGGCGTCGTCGGCATCGACCAGGTCCACGGTGAAGGGGCCGCCGAACCGCAGCGGGGTGCCGGCGATGTCGGGGCCGTCGGCGGCGAAGGGAGGATCGGCGCGCCAGGCGGTGACCTCGTCGAAGGTGGCGAGGATGCGGGTGAAGGTCAGCTGCCAGCCGTCGCGGGTCAGCCGCGGCTCGGTGAAGCCCCGGGTGGCGAGATCCTCGCCCGAAGCGAACACGGTCAGCGTGTCGGCCTGCAGCGCCGCCGGGGTCAGGGCAAGGAGGAGGGCGGCGCGGAGGGGCATGGGGTCGGCCTTTCGGTCAGGGCAAGGGCGGCGGTGCAGGGAGACGGAGGATTTCGAGGTCGGGGGCGGTCGGTCGGGGGCGGCTCTCGCGGCGCCCCCTTCGCCGACGGAACCGACGCGGCAAGTGGGCGACGGCGGCGGGGGATCATACCTTGCAGGGCCCGAGTATGAGCGTAGCGGTGGCCCCGGGGCGGCACAAGGCCGGACCCCCACGGGGCGGCCTTGGCGGCGCAAAGCGCGCCGCCGGTGCACAAGCCTGCATCAGTCCGGCGCCTCCGGCTGGCCCCCACGGGCGATGCGCAGGACGGTGAGGAGGGGACGCCCCTCCGAGGCCGGGCGCAGCGCAGCGACGGCACCCTCCGGTGGGGCCGTCGGGCGTCCCTGCGTGGGGGGCCGCCGCGCGGTGTCGGGGCCGTGACAGATTTCCGGACCACCGGGGGCGGTCGACGGCTGTTGCTACGGAGTCCTCGCCCGGGCCGTGGACCCGGATGGGCGCAGCCGGCGGAACAATTCGCTTGTTCGGACTCTGCGCCACAGGCAAACTCTGCCGGTAAACACCGCAGTTCGAAGCACACACCGCCACTCCGAAGATCTTGGCCAATGGGAAAGGGAACCCGATGCAGGCAGGTCTGGGACTACTCGAAATCATCTGGTCGATCTTTGTGCTGTTTCTTCTCGTCGCCTGGGTCTGGGTGCTGATCTCGGTCGTTGCCGACATCTTCCGGTCCAAGGACCTGAGCGGGCTGTCCAAGGCGCTGTGGGTCGGGTTCGTGATCATCATCCCGTGGCTGGGGGTGCTGTCCTACATCCTGGTGCGCGGCGACAGGATGCAGGCCCACGCGCTGGAGGCCATGTCCCAGATCGAGGACCAGCGGCGGGAGTACATCCGGTCGGTCGCGCAGATCTCTCCGGCCGAGGAGCTGGAGAAGCTGGCCGCGCTCAAGGAGCGGGGCGTGCTGACGGACGAGGAGTTCGCCGCCCAGAAGGCGAGGATCCTGGCGGGCTGACGGCACATGTCTGGCGGGGCAATCGTGTCGGGCCGGGGCGGCTGGCGGGCCGTCGGGGCGACCGCGCGGTTGTCAGCCGGCCCGGCGCTGGCGCTTGGCAGGCGGCAGGACTCCAGCAGTACCCGGCGGGGACACTGGTCCCGCGCCCGCTCCTGCACCCGGCCCAGGTGCGGAGGGCCGCGCCCGACCCTGGGAGGGCGCCTCGAGACGCCGGGGCGGCAGTGCTTCATGCCGGCCACGCCCCTCCCACCGCCGAGCTTCCGGCAACGGTGCGATGCGCCCTCCCGGGGATCGAGGGGGACCGTGGCCAAGTGGGGCCGCGTAAGCCCCCGAGATGGTCGGGCGCGGCCCGGGCTGGTCGCCCGGGCCAAGGTTTGAGGGGAGCTGGGCGCAGATCCGTCTTCCGACATCGTACGGAAAGGGCATGGCCCTTGGACTCCTTAAGTTGCCCATGGGTGGAGAGGGCGCCGATCGGCCTGTCCCTACGAGGGGGGTGCGGCGCGGCCTGACCTGCCCGGCGGCGCGCGCGGGAGTTCAGGCGCGCTGCCAGGGGTATTCCATGTAGGTGGCGGTGCCCTCGGCCAGGGGCACGCCGCAGTGGCGGGCGACGAGTTCCAGCGCGCCGTCGATGCCCGAGGCGACGCCGGCGGCGACCACCATCCGGTCGTGGACGTGGTAACGCCGGGAGGGATCGACGATGGCCTGCGGTGCCACCGCGCGCAGTTCGTCCAGCGCGCCGTGGTGGGTGGTCACAACCATCCCGTCGAGCAGCCCCGCGCGGCCGAGGATCAGCGCCCCGGTGCAGACCGACAGGATCGTGGCGCCCTCGGCGCTGCGGGCGCGCAGCCAGTCGGCGAGTGCTGCGCTGTGGGAGGCCGGGCGCGCGCCGGGTCCGCCGGGGACCACCACGATGTCGCTGCGCGGCGCGCCGGCGAGGTCGTGGTCGGGCAGCACCCGCAGCCCGTTGCGCGCACTCACCACATCGGTGGTCTCGGCCACGAGGCTGACGGCGAAGGGCTTCTGGCCCTCGCGGACGCCGGCCACCGAGAACGCCTCGAAGGGGCCGCAGAAATCGAGCACCTCGACGTCGTCGAACACGAGGATGGAGACGGTGGTCTGCATGGCTGTTCCTCCGGCGGCTGCCCGCGGACCCTCGGCAATCGCGGCGCCGGGGGCAAGGGCAATCCGCGGCCCGCCCGGGACTGGCCAGGCGGGTGTCCACCGGGCCCCCGCCCCAGAGCGCCGCGCTTTCTTGGTCCGGGGCGGCCCTCTGGGACGGGTCAGGGCGTCGGTCTCGAGGTCCGCCGGACGGGTGCGGCCGGCGATGCCCGTCAGGCCCACATCCCGAGGGGCCGCGCTTTCGCCGCCCCGGGGCGGGCCGCGGGGCCGGTCAGGGCGTCTGTCGCGGCGTCCGTTGGGACGGGGCGGCCGGGAGACCCCTCAGAGCTGGACGCCTTTGGTGAGGGCGCCGTCGATGACGAGGTTGGTGCCGGTGGTGAAGCTGGAGGCGGGGCTGGCGAGGAAGACGATGCCGCGGGCGATCTCGTCAGGCTTCGCCATGCGGCCGGTGGGGTTGAGGGAGAGGGCCTCGGCGAAGAGGGTGGGGTTGCCGGTCTCGATCTGCTGCCAGATGCCGCCCTCGAAATAGGTGTTGCCGGGCGAGACGGTGTTGGCGCGGATGCCCTTGCCCGCGAGTTTGTAGGCCAACCCTTGGGCGTAGTGCACCAGCGCCGCCTTGAACGCGCCATAGGCGGGGCCGGTGAAGTCGATCTCGCGCCCCGAGACGGAGCAGACGAGCGTGATGGAGGCCGCATCCGAGGCCTCGAGCATCGGCATGGCGGCGTTCACGAGGCGAACGGAGTGCATCATGTCGGTGGCGAAACCGGCCTGCCACGCGGCCTCGTCGTCGGTCACGGCCAGGGCCGAGACATTGGCGATGAGGATATCGATGCCGCCGAGGTCCTTGGCCGATTGCGCCACCCAGCCCTCAAGGGCGGCCTTGTCCGACACGTCCACCGCCGCGCCGAAGGCGGTGCCGCCGGCGGCGCGCAGGGCGTCCACCGTGGCGTACACATCGGCCTGCGTGCGCGCGCAGATCGACACCGAGGCGCCCTCGGCCACGAGGATGTCGGCACAGGACCGCCCGATGCCCTTGGTGCCGCCGGTGATGAGGGCGCGGCGGCCCTTGAGTCCCAGATCCATGTCCCAGCCCCCTTATTTCAGGTATTTCTTCTCGATCGCGGCGGCGAGGGTGTATTTCGGGTCCACCATGTTCCCCAGCCGCACCTTGCCGCACATCGTCAGCAGCAGATAGGCGTCGCTTTCGGACTGTCCCGTCTCGGCCGCGACCCAGCGCACCAGTTCGCGGTAGGCGATGCGGATCGCGTCCTCCATCGGCCGGGCCGAGCCGATGAAGGCCATGCGGTCCTCGGTCTCGAGCTGCGGCCAGGTGTTGCCGTGGCCCTTGATCAGGTCGATCTGGATCTCCACCGTGGCGGGGATCTCCAGCGCCACGCCGCACAGCTCGCCGTCGCCCTGGATGGCGTGGCAGTCGCCCAGGTAGAGGTAACCGCCCGGCGTGTTAACCGGCAGGTAGATGATCGCGCCCGGGGCCACGTCGGGCAGGTCCATGTTGCCGCCGTAATAGTCGGGCTGGAGCGAGGAGATCGCCTCGATCTGCGGGGCGGTGCCGATGGTGCCGATGAAGGGCTCGTAGGGCAGGATCACGCTGTCGGACCAGTGCACGCCGGCCTCGTCCACCACCACCTTCTTGACCCGTTCGGGCAGGGGCGGGTTGAGCATGGCGGTGGCGCCGGTGCTGACGAGGCCCCCGAATTCGGGGATCAGGCAGGTGGTGCCCACGGGCTGGGGGCCGCGCGGTGTGATGGAGATGATCTTCACCGCGAGCGCGTCGCCCTTTTCCGCGCCACGCACGAAGATCGGGCCGGTCTGGGGGTTGAGGAAGGGGAAGGTCAGAACCTCGGTCGGCTTGTCGGATTCGCTGGTGACCTTGCCCTCGAAGGCGTCATGGGTCTCGACCGTCACCACGGCGCCGGGCTCCACCTCCAGCACCGGATCGGCATAGGGGCCGTAGACATAGTGGAAGGCCCCCTGATCGGCGATGGTGAGGCTGTGGCGTGCCCCGGGCGCGCCCTTGGCCACCCCCTTGCGCGCCATGATCGATCCGCTCGTCCAGTCCATGCGTCCCTCCCTCTGCTCGGTCTGCCGCCCCGGTTCGATCCGCCAGCCCCGCGGCGAGGTCAAGGGGCCCCGCGGCCCGGGGCACCGCGCGAGCCGGGTTCGGGGGTCGGGGCGCTCGCCGCTTGGGCGATCCGGGAGCGGAGCGTCACGCCCTGCGGCCCGACCCGAGGCCGGCGAGCG
>SKMM01000162.1 GCA_007121055.1 Paracoccaceae bacterium
ACGCCCTTCGGGTCGGCCTCCATCCTGCTGATTTCCTGGGCCTATTGCCTGATGATGGGCGGCGCGGGGCTGACGCAGGCCACCCGCGTGGCGATCCTGTCGGCGAACTATCTCGCCAGCCGCCTGGGGCGGGATTATCCCGTGCTCTATCGTGGCCGGGGGGGGCGCGTGGCGCATGAGTGCATCCTCGACACCCGCCCCTTTGCCACCGCCGGCGTCACCGTGGACGACATTGCCAAGCGCCTGATCGACTGCGGCTTCCACGCGCCCACCATGAGCTGGCCCGTCGCCGGCACCCTGATGATCGAGCCCACCGAGAGCGAGACCAAGGCCGAGCTTGACCGCTTCACCGACGCCATGGCTGCCATCCGCGCCGAGATCGCCGATGTCGAAGCGGGCAAGATCGCGGTCGCCGACAGCCCCCTGCGCCACGCCCCCCACACGGTCGAGGACCTCGTGGCCAACTGGACCCGCGCCTATGGCCGCGAGCAGGGCTGCTTCCCACCCGGAGCTTTCCGCGTGGATAAATACTGGCCCCCTGTCGGGCGGGTCGACAATGTCCACGGCGACCGCCACCTTGTCTGCACCTGCCCGCCAGTCGAGGAGGCGGCCGCGGCCGAAGACCTGCCGGCCTGAGCGGCCCGGCGCCGCGCCTGCCCCTGCGACCGTCGGGGCGGTCGGTCGCGCAGTGGGACCTACGGGGTCGGAAACGCCCGTGGGTCATTCCCGAGCGATATTCACGGTTTATTTCTGTCTCCCTCGGCATATGCTTGCGCAGCCCCGGAGCCGTGAATCCATGTCGCTCGACCGTGCAGAGTTCAGCCCAGTTCCGGCCACGGGGGACCCGTGGTCAGTGGCGGTGTTGGCCGATCTTGCGCAGCGTGCGCCAAGGGACCTGCCGGACGCGGCGGCTGCAGCGCTCGGGGCGCTGGCGCCGGCGGCAGGATTCATGCGGGCGGAGGTCGGGGGGCCGGGTACGGACCCTCCGTGGCTGGTCTGGACGGCAAGGCCATCGGGCGACAGCACCGCCGCGGAGGTCGAGGGGGCCGGGGCGCAGGTCACCGTCCCATTTGCCTGTGACGGCAGGCCCGCAGGCCAGGTCCGGTTCTTCTGGGCCGCAGGGCACACAGGCGTCCCGAATGAAGCTCTGCGCGGCAGGCTCGCCCCGATTGCCGCCGGCATCGGAGCGGTCGTGGCCCGCGGGTGGGCGGCACTGCCGGCCGCCCGGGGCGGCTCGGCGCCCCTGGGCGATGGGCTGTCGCCTCGCCCCATTGCTTCCCTGACCTGCCTCAGTGACCTGTCCAATGTGTTTCGCGATGTGGTCATGCGCACCACCGACCTCGTGGTCGTCACCGACGCGCACCGGCGAATCGTCTGGGTCAATCCCGCGTTCGAGGCCCTAACCGGCTGGTCGCTGGCGGAGGTGCGCGGGCAGGACCCGGGTCGGCTGCTGCGCAACGGGGACACCGCGCCGCAGACGCTGGAGCGGATCCGCACGGCCCTTGCGGCCGGCCACGGCGTGCGGGCCGAGGTGCGCAACCATACCCGCGATGGCCGGTCCTACTGGGTCGACCTCGACATCCAGCCGCTCCACGATGAGGGCAACCGGCTGACGGGCTTCGTCTCGGTGCAGTCCGACATCACCGACCGGATCGCGCTGGCGGAACGCCTGGTCACCGCCGAGCGCAACGCGACCGCCGCCCATGTGCGCCTCGCCAACGCGCTCGAAGCGCTGCCCGATCCCATGGCGCTGTTCGACGCCGACGCGCGGCTGGTGATCGCCAACGATGCCTGGCAGCGGGTCTATGCCGGCGCGCACGGCCCGCTGTCGCCGGGGACGCCGCTGGAGCAGGTGCTGCGCGCCCGCATCCCGCCCGACGCGTCGCCGGAGACCGCCGAGGCGCTTCTGGCGCAGGCCCGCGCCGACCTCTGTGCGCCGCTCGGCCAGCGCGAGGTCGCCGGACCCGGCGGCCGCTGGTGGCGCTGCCTCGACATCGCGACCGCCAACCGCGACCGGCTGATGGTCCGGATCGAGATCACCCACCGCAAGCAAGAACAGGCCGTGCTGAAGGACCTGGCGGATCAGGCCGCCGCCGCCCGGCGGTTCCTCGAAGGGGCGATCGCAGTGCTGCCGGACGCCTTCGTCCTGTTCGACGCCGAAGACCGGCTGGTCCTGTGCAACGACCGCTATCGCGAGGTCTATCCGCGGTGCACCGACAAGATGCAGCCGGGTCATACCTTCGAAGAGCTTCTGCGCACGGCTGTCGCCCGCGGCGAGATGGCCGATGCCATCGGCCGCGAGGAGGCCTTCATCGCCGAGCGGCTGGCGCGCTTTCATCAGGCCGACAGCGACATCGAACAGCGTCTGTCCGATGGCCGCTGGCTGCGCATCATCGAACGCCGCCTGCCGGACGGCAGCCGCGTCGGCATGCGCATTGACATCACCCCGCTGAAGGCGGCCGAACAAAGGCTCGCCGGCATCATCGAGGGCGCCCAGGTCGCCACCTGGGAATGGCTCTCCACCAGCGGTCTGACGGTGATCGACGACCGGTGGTCCGGGATCCTTGGCTGGCCGCCGGAGGCCCTCGCCGGGCTCGATGTCGCAAGGCTGCGCGGGCTCGTGCACCCCGAGGACCGCGCAGGCGTCCACGCCGCGGCCCAGCGCGTGCTGACCGGCCGGGAGGAGTTGTTCGACCGTGAGTTGCGCCTGCGCCACGGCACGGGCTGCTGGATCTGGGTGCAGGCGCGCGGCCGCGTCACCCGCCGCGACCGGCGCGGCCGGGCGGCATCCTTTGCGGGGGTGTTTCTCGACATCACCGACCGCAAGATGCTGGAGATGCGGCTCGCGGCGGAGCGTCAGCAGCTTGCACAGCTGATGGACACCTCGGTGTCGGGAATCGTCGCCTTTGATCTTCTGGGACGCGTGGTGTTCTGCAACCGCGAGGCCGAGCGGATCCTTGGCATCCCCGAAGGCGCCGAACTGCCGCTTGACCCCGAAACCTTCGGCCTGCGGACCGAGTCACTGGACGGCCGGCCGTTTCCGCGCGCTGCCAACGCCTTCCGGCAGGTGCTCGCCACCGGCCGGCAGGTGCGTGACGTGCGCTACGCGATCGTCTCGGGCGACGGGCGTCGCCGCTGCCTGTCGGTCAACGCCGCCCCGCTGCAGCGTCCTGACACCGATGTGGCTGTCGTCTGTACCGTGGCCGACATCACCGACCAGCTCGCCGCCGAGGAGGCCCTGCGCCGCGCGCTGGCCGAGGAGGCCCGCATCGCCGAACGCTTCCGCGAGGTGTCCGAGGTCGGCCGGTCCTGGGTCTGGGAGCAGGACGCGAACCTGCGCTACACCTACCAGTCTCACGCGCTCCAGCACATCATCGGCCGCACCCGCGCGCAGATCATGGGCAAGACTCGGCAGGAGGTGTACGCCGACTCGCCCGAGGTCTTCGCGTCAGCCGACTGGGGCTGGCTGGAGGCGCAGATCGCCGCGCGCAAGCCGTTTCACGATTTCACCTATGCCGTTCCGGGCCCCGGGGGGCAGGAGCTCTGGATCCAGATCAACGGCCGGCCGATCTTTGACGCCAACGGCGTCTTCGTCGGGTATCGCGGCAGCGGGCGCGACGTGACTGGGCATTTCGCGGCCCGGCTGGCGGCGGAGGCGGCCAACCGCACCAAATCCGAATTCCTCGCCAACATGAGCCACGAGATCCGTACGCCCCTGAACGGCGTCCTCGGCATGGCCGAACTGCTGCACGACCGGGTGGAGGATCCGGCCAGCCGCGAGATGGCCGCGCAGATCCGCGATTCGGGTCAGCATCTTCTAACCATCCTCAACGACATCCTCGACATGTCCAAGATCGAGGCCGGCAAGCTCAGCCTCGAGGTCGTGGCCTTCGACCCGGCCGCACTGCTGGCCCGCGTCGGCGCGCTGCACGCGCCCGTGGCGCAGGAGAGGGGTCTCGGTCTCGAGCTCCTGTGCGACCCGCCGGACCCGGCGCGCCGACTCGGCGATCCCCATCGCCTGCAGCAGATCCTGCACAACCTTCTGTCGAACGCGCTGCGCTTCACGCCCGAGGGGCGCGTGCGCGTGCAGCTGACCGCCAAAGCCGGCGGCCCGCTGACCTGCGAAATCACCGACACCGGCATCGGCATGGGCCCCGAGCAGCTCGGGCGTCTGTTCCGTCCCTTCGAACAGGCCGACCGCAGCACCAGCCGCCGCTTTGGCGGCACCGGGCTCGGCACCTCCATCGTCAAGAAGCTCGTCGACCTGATGGACGGCGCCATCGCCGTGGACAGCCAGCCCGGCGCGGGCACCCGCGTCCGCGTCAGCCTGCCCCTGCCCGAGGCTCCGGCGGCGGACCCGCGGCCTGGCGGCATGCCCCGCCCCGCCGAGGGCGGTGGCGATGTGGCGGAGGCGCTGGCGGGACTGCATCTGCTGGTGGCCGACGACAATCTCACCAACCGCCGGCTGCTGGAGCTCATCCTGCAGCAGGCCGGCGCCACGCTGCATCTGGCCGAGCATGGCGCGGCGGCGGTGGAGGCCTGGACGCCGGGGCGCTTCGATGCGCTGCTTCTGGACATCTCGATGCCCGGGATGGACGGCTGTGCGGCGCTGGCGGCGATTCGCGCCGCCGCCGAGGCGGCTGGCGCGCCGCCCCCGCCGGCTCTGGCCATCACCGCCAACGCCATGACCCACCAGGTGGCCGAGTACCGCATCGCCGGCTTCGATGGCCATGTCGCCAAGCCCTTCCGTCGCCACGACCTGATCGCGGCGGTCCTGGCGCTTCCCGGGCTGCGCTGACCAAGTCCTTCTTCAGAGGGTCGACCATTGGGCAGGGCCGGCGGGCGACGGTTCAGCCCGCGGTCCGGATGCCGGCCTGACGCGCACCGCTTCGCCGCAGGCACCGCCGTGCGTCAAGTCAGATTGACGGTTGCGGTGTCGGGTTCGCATGGCTACACCTGTCCATGTCCCGGTTCGGGCGGGAGACCGTCCGGAGCGAAAGGGAACCCGGTGCAAATCCGGGGCTGCCCCCGCAACTGTGAGCGGCGAGCGGCGTCTCCATGTGCCACTGGTCCCAGGCGACAAGACGCCTGGCCGGGAAGGCGAGGCGTCCGCCCTGACCCGCGAGCCAGGAGACCTGCCGGAACGATCACCCTTCCCGGGTGCGGGGTGCGCCTTCGGGAGCGGTTCGACCGCAGCGGTGACGCCTTTCG
>SKMM01000128.1 GCA_007121055.1 Paracoccaceae bacterium
CTGGCAAAATCCACGTCCAGCATCATCACCACGAACAGGAACAGCACCGCGACCGCGCCGACATAGACGATGGCCAGCAGCAGCGCCAGGAACTCGGCCCCCAGCAGGATGAACAGCCCCGCTGAGGACAGGAACGCCAGGATCAGCCACAGCACCGAATGCACCGGGTTGCGCGACAGCACCACCAGGAGCGCGGCCGCGATCATGGTGATGGAAAAGCCGTAGAAGGCGAGCACGGGCACGGCCATGGGTGGCTCCTTGGGCAGGCGCCTCAGCGGTAGGGCGCGTCGATCTCGAGGTTGCGGGCGATCTCGGCTTCCCAGCGTTCGCCGTTCTCCAGAAGCTTTTCCTTGTTGTAGAACAGCTCCTCGCGGGTCTCGGCGGCGAACTCGAAATTGGGGCCCTCGACGATGGCATCCACCGGGCAGGCCTCCTGGCAGAAGCCGCAGTAGATGCATTTGGTCATGTCGATGTCGTAGCGCGTGGTCCGGCGGGAGCCGTCCTCGCGCGCCTCGGCATCGATGGTGATGGCCTGCGCCGGGCAGATCGCCTCGCACAGCTTGCAGGCGATGCAGCGCTCCTCGCCGTTGGGATACCGGCGCAGGGCGTGCTCGCCACGAAAGCGCGGGCTGAGCGGCCCCTTCTCGTGCGGGTAGTCGAGCGTGTGCTTGGGCGCGACGAAGTATTTCAGCCCCAGGCCGAAGCCCTTGATGAAGTCTGCCAGCAGGAAATAGCGGACGGCGCGGCCCATATCGATGCCCATGTCAGCCTCCCTTGTGCGTGTCTGCCCGGACCGGTTTGGCAAGCCCCGGCAAGATGGCGTGGAGCGCGCGCACTTCGGCGCGCAGCGCGGCGAGGTCGTCCTGGGAGCGGCGGCTGGCGGTGGGCTGGCCTTGCGGTTGCATCACGGTCTCCGGTCTGCGGCGGGTCAGCCGCCCACGGCCCAGCGGGCATAGGCGCCGCCGAACAGTTCGAACTTGGCGAAGAACGCCACCAGCACGACCCAGCCGAGGCTCAGCGGCAGGAACACCTTCCAGCCGATCCGCATCAGCTGGTCGTAGCGGTAGCGCGGCACGATGGCCTTCACCATCGCGAAGAGGAAGAAGAAGAAGGCCATCTTGGCCACGAACCAGAACGCCCCGTCGGGCAGGCCGGGGATCGGGGACAGCCAGCCCCCGAAGAACAGCAGCGACAGCAGCGCACACATCAGCAGGATGGCGATGTACTCGCCCGCGAGGAACAGCAGGAACGGCGTGGAGGAGTATTCCACCATGAAGCCCGCCACGAGCTCGGACTCCGCCTCGGGCAAGTCGAAGGGCGGCCGGTTGGTCTCGGCCAGCGCCGAGATGAAGAACAGCACCACCATCGGCAGATGCGGCAGCCAGTACCACGAGAAGATGCCATAGGGCCCGTCCTGCGCCGCCACGATGGCGCCGAAGTTCATCGAGCCGGTGGAGATGATCACCCCGACGATGATCAGGCCCAGCGACACCTCGTAGCTGATCATCTGCGCCGCCGACCGCAGGCTGCCGAGGAAGGCGTATTTCGAGTTCGACGCCCAGCCGCCCATGATCACCCCGTACACCTCGAGCGAGGAGACGGCGAAGACGAACAGGATCGCCACGTTGATGTCCGACAGCACCCAGCGGTCGTTGAACGGAATCACCGACCAGGCCAGCACCGCCAGCACGAAGGAGATGAGGGGCGCCAGGAAATACACCGGCCGGTCGACGCCGGCGGGGATCACGACCTCCTTGACCACGTATTTCAGCGCGTCGGCCACGGTCTGCAGCAAGCCGAAGGGCCCCACCACATTCGGGCCGCGCCGCATCTGGACCGCCGCCCAGACCTTGCGGTCGGCATAGACCAGAAACAGCAAGGAGATCATCACGAAGCCCAGCACCAGAAGGCATTGCGCCAGGATGACCAGCGCCAGCCCCGTGCCCGTGTCGAGAAAATCCGCCATGCCTCGCCTCAGCCTCCCCGGCGGCCGGGCTCGCGCCCGGCGCCTCCGTCTGTGTGCGCGTCCCGGTCAGGGGCGGCACTGGAGGGTGTAAACAGCATCTCGGCGCCGGTTTCCACCCCGTTTGTATACCTTCGTGCGCAGCCTGCGCGGCAAAGATGCCCTTCAAATACTGAATACCGCATCCGTGCTGCAACGCCAGCGCTGATCTGCCGCGCCCGCCTTGCGGGGGCACGGGCAGCTGTCACTCGGCGGCCAGCGGCGGGACCTGCCGCGCGCGTGCCTGGGCGCTGAGCTCGGCCATCAGCTGCGAGGCGCGGGCGATCGGATTCGTCAGGTAGAAATCCGTCACCGCCGGCGCGAAGGCGCCGTCGCCCAGCGTGCCGGGCTCCAGCGCCGGGCCTTCATTGACGGGCACCATGTCGATCTCCTCAAGATGCGGCACGGCCTCGACCAGCCGGCGACGCAACTGGGGCAGCGAATCGAAGGGCAGCGGCGCGCCGATCTGGCCCGACAGGGCGCGCAGGATGGCCCAGTTCTCCTTGGCCTGCCCCGGCGGGAAGCCCGCGCGCAGCGCCAGTTGCGGCCGGCCTTCGGTATTGACGAAGAGGCCCGGCTCCTCGGTCCAGGCGGCGGCAGGCAGGATGATGTCGGCGCGGTGGGCACCGCGGTCTCCATGGCTGCCCTGGTAGATCACGGTGGGGCCGGCGGGGATGTCGATCTCGTCTGCGGCAAGGTTCAGGATCACCTCCGCCCCGTCGAGGGCCGCGTCGATGCCGCCTTCGGTGACCGCGCCGACATCCATGGCACCCACCCGGCCGGCGGCGGTGTGCAGCACGAGAAGCCCCGCGCCCGTGGCCTCGGACAGCCGCTGGGCGTGGCCCAGCACCGCTGCGCCGTCGGGTCCGGTCAATGCACCCTGGCCCACGATGACGATGCCCGGTGCCTCCAACGGCTTGGCCTCTGACACCAGTTGCGCCAGCGCAGCGCGGTCGTCGCCGTGGTGGGTCACGTCATAGGTGAGGTCCACGGGCAGGCCCACGCGGTGCACCTCGGCGCCCACGATCCAGGCCTTGCGGATGCGGGCGTTCAGCACCGGCGCCTCGGCCCGCGGGTTGGTGCCGATGAGATAAATTGTGCGGGCGGTGTCGATGTCCTCGATGGCCGCGGTGCCGACATAGGCGGCACGGTTGCCGGCCGGCAGGGCCGCGCCATCGGTGCGGCACTCGACCCGGCCACCCTGCCCTTCCACCAGGAGCTTCAAGGCGAAGGCCGCCTCCACCGGTGCGAGGTCGCCCACGAGGCCGGCCAACTTGCGGCCCTTCATGGCGGTGGCGGCGGCCTGCAGCGCCTCGTCCCAGGTGGCGGGCTTCAGCTTGCCGTCCTTCCGGATGTAGGGCTTGTCCAGCCGCTGCCGCCGCAGGCCGTCCCAGACGAAGCGGGTCTTGTCGCTGAGCCATTCCTCGTTGGTGCCATCATGGTTGCGCGGCAGCATGCGCATGACCTCCCGGCCCTTGGTATCGACGCGGATGGACGAGCCCAGCGCGTCCATCACGTCGATGCTCTCGGTCTTGGTCAGTTCCCAAGGCCGGGCGGTGAAGGCATAGGGCTTGGAGACCAGCGCGCCCACGGGGCAGAGGTCGATAATGTTGCCCGACAGCTCCGAGTCGATCAGCGCGCCGAGATAGGTGGTGATCTCGGCATCCTCGCCGCGGCCGGTCTGGCCCATCACGCTGACGCCCGCCACCTCGGTGGTGAAGCGCACGCAGCGCGTGCAGGAGATGCAGCGAGTCATGTGGGTTTCCACCAGCGGGCCGAGGTCGAGGTCCTCCACCGCCCGCTTGGGCTCGCGGTAGCGCGAGAAATCCACGCCATAGGCCATTGCCTGGTCCTGCAGGTCGCATTCCCCGCCCTGGTCGCAGATCGGACAGTCGAGCGGATGGTTGATGAGCAGGAACTCCATCACCCCCTCGCGGGCCTTCTTGACCATGGGCGAATTGGTGCGCACCACCGGCGGCGCCCCGTCGGGCCCGGGCCGCAGGTCGCGCACCTGCATGGCGCAGGAGGCCGCGGGCTTGGGCGGGCCGCCCACGACCTCCACCAGGCACATCCGGCAGTTGCCGGCGATGGACAGCCGCTCGTGGTAGCAGAAGCGCGGGATCTCGATGCCCGCCTGCTCGCAGGCCTGGATCAGGGTCATGGCGGGGTCGGCCTCGACCTCCCGCCCGTCGATGATGATCTTGCGCAACTCGGTCATGTGTCTTCCCCGGTCAGTCGACCCGCAACAGCGAGCCGATGTAAGTTCCTTCGGCGATCTCGCGCCGGCCCACGCGGCAATGCGCCTCGACATCGCCCGGCGCCACGCCATTGGCAACGAGCCAGGCGTCCCGTTCCCCTTCGATCTCGGCACGGGCCTCGCGGTCGTCAAGGAATGCCTCGACGCTGCGGCGGGTGTGGCCAAGCCCTATGGCATGGTTGTAGAGCTTCAGCGCCTCGCTGCGCACCCTCAGGCGGCGTTCCGAAATCTCCGGGCAGGCCCGGCGGATCGCATCGCCAATGGAGGCTGCCAGAAGCCGGCTGGTGACATGCTCGACCTCGATTAGCGGCGGCGGCTCTGCGGCCGCGGCGGGCGCGCTCAGCAACGCGGCGCACAGGAGGCCGGGCAGCGGCGTCGTCCTCATCCCGCCACCCCGCCGGTCATGCTGTGGCGCGGCGGCGCCCTCAGACCGCAGTCGAGGACCACGATCGAATCGTAGACATGCAGCCCGGTGACGCGGTCGGAAAGCGGCAGCGTCGTCCCCTCGCCGTGGTAGGGCGCGTGGAGATCGTCGATGAAGCGCCGCAGATGGTTGAAGAAATTGGCCTCGGCCCGGAGCCCGCCGCCATAGCCGGGCCAGTAGGCGCAATGAAGGTCCTCGATCAGATAGACGCCGCCGGGGCGGACATGTGGCAGCAGCACCTCCAGCGAGGCGGGGATATGCTCCATCCGGTGGCTGCCGTCGTCGATAACGATGTCGAGCGGGCCGGTCTCGAACAGGACCGAGGCGAGAAAGTCCGGGTCGTCCTGCGACCCGATGCGCACCACGCCGGCCTCGCCGTCGAGGGCCGCGCAGGCCGGGTCGATGTCGATGCCGAAGAGACGCGCCTCGGGGCCAAAATAGTCACGCCACATCTGCATCGAGCCGCCGTTCTGCACGCCGATCTCGAGCAACGTCGGCGCGGCGCCGCGGAAGGGGGCGAAATGGCGGTCGTAGATGTCAAGGTAATGGTGCCATTTGTGGATGACCCGGCCGGTGTTGCCCCAGAACCGGGCCTGCAGGGGACGTGACAGGTCGGTGCCCTCGGGCGGGCCGCCAGCGTGCGCCAGTGCCGCCATGTCCGTGACCGGTCCACCGGCCTCAATGTCGGGCGCGACGGCGCCCTCCGACCCGGTCGGCACCGTGGCGGGCATGGTGCGAAGTAAGCGGCGCAAAAGATCCATCAGGCTCCTCTGGCGGCGGGGCCGGCGTAGCCCGCCCCGCAGCTGCGGTCACTCCGCCGCCACGGCGGCGGCGGGGCGGGGGCGGCGGTGGCGGATACGGTCCTCGATCTCGTCGCGGAAATGCCGGATCAGGCCCTGGATCGGCCAGGCGGCGGCGTCGCCGAGGGCGCAGATCGTGTGCCCCTCCACCTGCTTGGTGACGTCGAGCAGCATGTCGATCTCGGCCGGGTCGGCCTCGCCGGTGACCAGCCGCTCCATCACGCGCATCATCCAGCCGGTACCCTCGCGGCACGGCGTGCACTGGCCGCAGCTCTCGTGCTTGTAGAATTTTGCAAGCCGCCAGATCGCCTTGATGACGTCTGTGGACTGGTCCATCACGATCACCGCTGCGGTCCCCAGCCCGGACTGGCGTTCGCGGAGCCAGTCGAAGTCCATGATCGCGTCGGTCATCGTGGAGCCCGGCAGCAGCGGCACCGACGAGCCCCCGGGAATCACCGCCTTGAGGTTGTCCCAGCCGCCGCGGATGCCGCCGCAATGGCGGTCGATCAGCTCGCGGAAGGGGATCGACATCTCCTCCTCCACCACGCAGGGCCGGTTCACATGGCCCGAGATGGCGAAGATCTTGGTGCCGGCGTTGTTGGGCCGGCCGAAGCCTGCGAACCACTGCGCGCCGCGGCGCAGGATGGTGGGCACCACGGCGATGGATTCGACATTGTTGACGGTGGTGGGGCAGCCATAGAGGCCCGCGCCAGCCGGAAACGGCGGCTTCATCCGCGGCATGCCCTTCTTGCCCTCGAGGCTTTCGAGCAGCGCGGTTTCCTCACCACAGATATAGGCGCCGGCGCCATGGGCGAGGTAGAGGTCGAAATCCCAGCCCGACTTGGCGGCGTTCCGGCCAAGCAGCCCGGCCTCGTAGCATTCGTCGATGGCCGCCTGCAGCGCCTCGCGCTCGCGGATATATTCGCCGCGGATGTAGATGTAGCAGGCATGGGCCTGCATGGCGAAGGAGGCGATCAGGCAGCCCTCGATCAGCGTGTGCGGATCGTGGCGCATGATTTCCCGGTCCTTGCAGGTGCCGGGCTCGGATTCGTCGGCGTTGACGACCAGATAGGAGGGCCGGCCGTCGCTCTCCTTGGGCATGAAGGACCATTTCATGCCGGTGGGAAAACCTGCACCGCCGCGGCCGCGCAGGCCCGATGCCTTCATCTCGTCGATGATCCAGTCTCGGCCCTTCTGGATGATCCCGGCGGTGCTGTCCCAGTGGCCGCGTGCGCGGGCGCCCTTCAGCGACCGGTCATACATCCCGTAGAGATTGGTGAAGATGCGGTCCTCGTCCTTCAGCATCGGTGCCTTCCCGATCAATCTATGGGGGCCGTGGCGCGGGCCGCGACCGTCTTGTTTCACTAGCTTGCCCGGGCGGCGGCAGGATCAAGCGCCTGCGCTCAGTTGCCGCCCCGGTTCCTCCACAGCCGCCAGGTCACCACAAGGGCCCAGGCGAAGGCTGCAAGCGCGATCAGGTCGAACAGGAAGACATAGCGCGCCTCCCAACCCATCTCGCCGCCAAGCCACTGGGCTCCCATCCACAGCAGCATCGTGCCGGCCATCACCGTCGCGGCCAGCCTTGCCTGCGCCCCGTTGGCGCGGTCGTCATCGTCGGGCCTGCGCATGCGTTCTCCTCATCCGTTGCGCGCGGCATCCCCTCCCGCAGGTGTCGTTCCGGCCGAGTCCGCGGCCACCAGCTCGCGGGCCTGTGCCACCCAGTCGTCGCGGCTGGCCCGTCCCTTCAACCCTTCCAGATTCTCGTCACACCACGCAACATCTTCGTCGCGCCAGCCGGCGATCTGGGCCACACCACCTACACCTTTTTCCACCAGAACCATGGCGAGCTTTGGCCCTATGCCGCGGATGCGCTGCAGATCCTCCTTCGGATCGGCAGGCGCGGACGCAGCGGGCGTCTGCGCAGCGTCCGGTGCGGGAGCCGGCTCCGACGCCCCGGTCGGTTCAGGGGCCGGCTCGGGATGGACGGCGCGCGGCGTCGCGGCCGCCTGGGCCTGAATCTTGGGGGGTGGCAGGTCACGGTTGAACAGAAGCAGGAACACCGCGCCCGTCACCAGAAAGACGAACCCCGCTGCAAACACCGCCTGCAGCAGGGTCCAGGCATCGCTGACGACCATCGCCCCGAAGGCGACGGTGGCGATGAGCGCGGCTGCAGCCCAGCAGGTCAGGGTCCACAGGAATTTCTGCCTGCGTGCTTCTTTCGATCTGGGCTGCATCCGGTCTCCCGTGTTGGATCAGTCGCTCTTGCCCCCCTCGGCCGGCTTGGCCTTGGGGGTGGATTTCGCCGGGGCCTCGGAAGCCTGCGCCGCGGCGGTGGCCTCGGCCACGGCCTCTGCCGGCGGCTCGGAGGCTTCCGGCGCGGTGGGCGCAGGCTGCTCAGTCGGGCCCTTCTTCACCGACTCCGGCGCGGCGCGGCCGCGGGGGCTGGCCATGTCGGGCGGAAAGCTGCCGGCGAGCGGCGGGGTCGGGCGGGCGAACACGAAATAGTTGAAGACGCCCAGCACCAGGAAGGCCACCGCCGCCATCCAGATCGCCTGGATGATGTTCCAGCCGCCGAGTGTCAGCAGCAGCACGAACACCAGCGCCGCGAAGCCCGCCGCCGCGCCCCAGCTCAAAATCTGGGCTTCGAAACTTGCCTTTTTCTTCGTCGCCATGGTCGTTCTCCCAGTCTTGGTTGACGCAAAGGTTGCCGCTGCAATGTAACGCGTCGCGGCGCCGCTGTCTCGTGCGGTTTACACCTTCGCTGTCCACCGGGGCCGGTGCCGGACGCCCCCATCTCCCGACCTATCCCTTGGCGGTTTCGGTTCCGTCGATGCGCTTGACCGTGTCGCCAAGGCGCAGCGCGAGGTCCACCGAGGCGTTGTGTGGCTGCCGCTCGGCGCCCTCGGTCTCGAGGCTGGTGAGCCCTTCGGCAGGTTCGCTGGCAAAGCGGCCGTTCTGGGGGCCCGGCGGCGGCACCCGGCCAGCGGCCAGTTCGTCGAGGATCCAGCCCAGCTTCTCGGCCGTCAGGTCCTCGTAATAGTCCTTGCCAATCTGGGCCATGGGCGCATTCGAGCAGGCGCCGAGGCACTCCACCTCCTCCCAGCTGAACTTGCCGTCGGCCGAGAGGGTGTGGGGGCGCTTGGCGATGCGCTCCTTGCAGACGGCCACCAGATCCTCGGCGCCGCAGAGCATGCAGGGCGTGGTGCCGCAGACCTGCACATTGGCCACCGACCCCACCGGGGCGAGCTGGAACATGAAGTAGAAGGTCGCAACCTCCAGCGCCCGGATGTAGGCCAGTCCCAGCATGCCTGCGACATACTCGATGGCGGGCCTCGTCAGCCAGCCCTCCTGCTCCTGCGCACGCCACAACAGCGGGATGATGGCGCTGGCCTGCCGACCGTCGGGAAACTTGGCGATCTGCGCCTCCGCCCAGGCCTGGTTGGCCGGGGTGAAGGCAAAGCTGTCGGGCTGGTCGGGGTGGAGGCGGCGCAGCATCAGGTGCACGGCCCCGTCGTAAGCCGCAAGCCTTCCATGGAGGAGGGTACCTCGGCCCGGCCGCTGGCCAGCAGAACCTCGACGATCTCCGCAAGCTTGGCATCGGAAAACCCGGTGGCCTCCTCGACCGCAAGCGCGTGGGCGTCGGTCTGAACCTCGCATCCCACGGCCTCCACGGCGGCGATGAAGCGCTCGATCTCCGATTCGGTCGGCTGGGCCGCCAGGGGCGTGGCCACTGCGACCAGACCCGCGGCCAGAAGATACTGTCTCATCGGTCAATCTCTCCGAACACGACATCCATGGTGCCGATGATGGCGGCGACGTCGGCCAGCTGGTGGCCCTTGCAGACATGGTCCATCGCCTGAAGGTGCAGATAGCCCGGCGCACGGATCTTGGCGCGGTAGGGTTTGTTGGTGCCGTCGCCCACCAGATAGACGCCGAACTCGCCCTTGGGTGCCTCCACCGCGGCATAGACCTCGCCCTCGGGTACGTGGAAGCCCTCGGTATAGAGCTTGAAGTGGTGGATGAGCGCCTCCATCGAGGTCTTCATCTCGGACCGCCGGGGCGGCGTGATCTTGCCCCGCGCCAGCACGTCACCGGGGGTGGCGCGCAGCTTGGCGATGCACTGGCGCATGATCTTGAGGCTCTCGTACATCTCGGCCATGCGGCAGAGGTAGCGGTCGTAACAATCCCCGTTCTTGCCCACCGGGATCTGGAAGTCGAACTCGTCATAGCACTCGTAGGGCTGCGCGCGCCGCAGATCCCACGCCAGCCCCGAGCCCCGCGCCATCACGCCCGAAAAACCCCAGTCGAGGATCTCCTGCTCGCTGACCACACCGATGTCGCAGTTGCGTTGCTTGAAGATGCGATTCTCGTTCAGCAGGCTCGCGATGTCCTCGAGCACCTTGGGGAAGGAATCCATCCAGGCTTCGATGTCGTCAAGCAGGCCGTCGGGCAGGTCCTGATGCACGCCGCCGGGGCGGAAATAGGCCGCGTGCAGGCGTGCCCCGCAGGCGCGCTCGCAGAATACCATCAGCTTCTCGCGCTCCTCGAAGCCCCACAGCGGCGGGGTCAGCGCACCCACATCCATGGCCTGGGTGGTGACGTTCAGAAGGTGGTTCAGGATGCGCCCGATCTCGCAGAACAGCACCCGCAGCAGCGAGGCGCGGCGCGGCACCTCCACCCCGGTCAGCTTCTCGATGGCCAGGCACCAGGCATGCTCCTGATTCATCGGCGCGACGTAATCGAGCCGGTCGAAATAGGGCAGGTTCTGCAGGTAGGTGCGGCTTTCCATCAGCTTTTCGGTGCCGCGGTGGAGCAGGCCGATATGCGGGTCGCAGCGCTCCACGATCTCGCCGTCCAGCTCCAGCACCAGCCGCAGCACCCCGTGCGCCGCCGGGTGCTGGGGGCCGAAGTTCAGGTTGAAGTTGCGTATCTTCTGCTCCTTGGTGATCACGTCACCGCGGGCGTCGCGCAGAACGTCTCCGTCCATCTACTCGCTCCTTCCCTCCATTCGGCCCTTCAGCCGGTCGATGCGGCCCGCCATCACCCACAGCAGCACGATCAGACCCAGCGGGATGATCACCACCAGCGCCCAATACGGGTTGAGGTCGAACAGCGGCAGCATCCGCATCAGCGGGATCACCGTCAGCACCGCGAGCGCAATGAAGATCACGGCCTCCATCACTGCGCGCCCTTCTTCTCGTCCCCGGGCAGGATGTAGTCCGCGCCCTCCCAGGGGCTCATGAAATCGAATTGCCGGTATTCCTGGGTCAGCTGCACGGGCTCGTAGACCACCCGCTTGAGCCCCTCGTCATAGCGGACCTCGGTGTAGCCGGTGGTGGGGAAATCCTTGCGCAGCGGATGGCCGCGGAAGCCGTAGTCGGTGAGGATGCGCCGCAGGTCCGGGTGGCCGGAGAACAGGATGCCGAACATGTCGAACACCTCGCGCTCGAACCAGCCGGCGCAGGGGTGCAGCTCGACGATGGAGGGCACCATTTCATCCTCGCGCACCGCCGCCTTGAGCCGGATGCGGTGGTTCTGCCACATCGACAGGAAGTGATAGACCACGTCGAAGCGCTTCGGCCGATCCGGGTGGTCCACGGCGGTGATGTCCACAAGCGTGGTAAAGTTGCAGGCCGGATCCTCCTTGAGGTACCGCACAAGACCACGCAGGGCGGTCGGGTCCACCCGCAGGGTCAGCTCGCCGCGGCCGATGCGATGGTCCACAATCGCAGCCGCTTGACGCAGCAGGATCTGCTCGACCAGTTCCTCAAGCGCGTCGGTGGATCCCATGGCAGGGGCAAAGATGTCGTCGGCCATTGCGGTGCCTCTCGGGTCGCGTGCCTCGGGGTCGGGCGGCGGCGCGTCAGCGCACCAGCGTGCCAGTGCGCCGGATCTTCCGCTGCAGCTGCAGGATACCATAGAGCAGCGCCTCGGCCGTGGGTGGGCAGCCGGGCACGTAGATGTCCACCGGAACGATCCGGTCGCAGCCGCGCACCACGGAGTAGCTGTAGTGATAGTAGCCGCCCCCATTGGCGCAGGAGCCCATTGAGATCACGTAGCGCGGCTCGGGCATCTGGTCGTAGACCTTGCGCAGCGCCGGCGCCATCTTGTTGGTCAGGGTTCCCGCGACGATCATCAGGTCCGACTGGCGCGGCGAGGCGCGCGGCGCCGTGCCATAGCGCTCCACGTCATAGCGCGGCATGGCGACATGCATCATCTCGACCGCGCAGCAGGCGAGGCCGAAGGTCATCCAGTGCAAAGACCCGTTGCGGGCCCAGTTGATGACGTCCTCGAACGAGGTCAGCAGGAAGCCCTTGTCCTGCAGTTCCTTGTTAAGCGCCTGGGTCGTGACCTCGCGGTCAGGCCCCGCGTCATAGGCGGCGGTGCTCACTCCCATTCCATGGCCCCCTTCTTCCATTCATAGGCGAACCCGGCGGTCAGGACGAAAAGGAAGACCATCATCGACCAGAACGCAGTCATGGACAGCTCGCCGAAGGCCACAGCCCAGGGGAACAGGAAGGCGACCTCAAGATCGAAGATGATGAACAGGATCGCCACGAGATAGAAGCGCACGTCGAACTTCATCCGGGCGTCGTCGAAGGCGTTGAAGCCGCACTCATAGGCCGACACCTTTTCCGGGTCGGGGCGGCGGATCGCGACCACCAGCGCCGACAGAAGCAGGATCAGCCCGAAGCCCACCGCCACCCCGAGGAAGATCAGGATCGGCAGGTATTCCCTCAGCAGGTCATCCAAGTTCGGTTCCTCCGGCCGGCGTCGTTTGCAGTGCGCCAAGCTTGATCAAAGGTAGTGCCTCCCCCCCCGCCCGGTCAACAGACGGCTCCGGCAGAAGGGCTGGGCGCGTCGCTTCCACGCAGTGCGCCCCCTTTGTATGCATTGGCACACAAGTTGGATGCGGCGGACTGTCGCATCCCGGCCGAACGGGGATACCAAGCACCTGACGGTCAATCGAAAAGCCGGTGGGCGGTTAGGCGGGGTCAGCGCACCGCCCAGGCGGGCGGGCGGCGCTCGAAGAAGGCGGCGATTCCCTCGGCGCTCTCGGGGCTTTCCCAGCGGCGCACCAGCGCCTCGATGGTCTCGGCGATCACCGCGTCGTCGATGGGTGGGGCAAGGCGGTGTACCAGCGCCTTGGCCTCGTCCACCGCGCCGGGGGCGGTGGCGAGATAGGGCGCCACCTCGGCCTCCACTGCGGCGTCCAGCGTGTCGGAGGGCACCGCCTGTGCCAGCAGCCCGAGGCCCACCGCCTCCTCGGCGGTGAAGCGGCGGGCGGACATGAACACCCGCCGCGCCTTGGCGGCACCCATGCAGGCCACCACGTAAGGCCCAATCGTGGCGGGGATCAGCCCCAGCCGCGTCTCGGTCAGGCCCAGCTTGGCGCCGGCCACGCCCACCGCCACGTCGCACACCGAGATCAGGCCCACGCCGCCACCGAAGGCCTGTCCCTGCACCCGCCCGATCAGCGGCTTGGGCAGGCGGTTGAGCGCGCCCAGCATCTCGGCCAGCTTGCGCGCCTCGCGGGCTCGGGTGGCCGGGTCGGCCGCCATCTGCGCCTTCATCCAGCCCAGATCGCCGCCGGCACAGAAGCTTTCGCCGGCGCCGGTCAGGACCACCGCGCGCACCGCCGGGTTACGGCCCAACTGCCCGGCGGCCTCGGCCAGCTCGGCGATCATCTCGGCCGACATGGCATTGTGCTTGTCCGGCCGGTCGAGCGTGAGGGTCGTCACGCCCCGGTCGTCGGTCTGCAGCCGGATGGTGCTGAACATCGCCGTCTCCCTCGATCCGGGCAGTCAGTCGAACTGCCGCAGCCGGGCGAGCAGGCTGGAGGTATCCCAGCGGCCGCCACCCATGGCCTGAACTTCGGCATAGAACTGATCCACCAGCGCGGTGACGGGCAGGGCCACGCCCACCTCCTGCGCGGCCTTCAGGCAGATGCCCAGATCCTTGCGCATCCAGTCCACGGCGAATCCGTGGTCGAACTTGCCGTCCAGCATGGTCTCGTGCCGGTTGGCCATCTGCCACGATCCGGCCGCGCCCTGGCTGATCACCTCGACCACCGCGCGGCCGTCCATCCCGGCGCGTTCTCCGAAATGCAGCGCCTCGGCCAGGCCCTGCACCAGACCGGCGATGCAGATCTGGTTCATCATCTTGGCGATCTGGCCCGCGCCGCTGTCGCCCAGCCTGCGGCAGATGCGGGCATAAGCCGCCATCACCGGCTCGGCGCGGGCGAAATCCTCCTCGGCGCCGCCGCACATGATCGACAGGACCCCGTTCTCGGCGCCCGCCTGCCCGCCCGAGACGGGCGCGTCCACGAAGCCAATGTCCGCTTCGCGCGCGGCTCCCGCGAGCTCCCGCGTCACCCCGGCCGACACGGTGGTGTGGTCGACGAACACCGACCCCGGCGCCATGCCCGCAAAGGCCCCGTCGGGCCCGCGGCAGACGCTGCGCAGATCGTCGTCATTGCCCACGCAGGCAAACACGATCTCGGCACCCTGGACCGCCTCGCGCGGGGTCTCGGCGGCGCGCTGGCCATGGGCCGAGACCCAGGCCGCGGCCTTGGCCGCCGTGCGGTTGTAGACGCAGACCTCGTGGCCCGCCGCTGCAAGATGCCGCGCCATCGGGGCGCCCATCACGCCCAGCCCCAGATACGCCAGTTTCGCCATGCCTGTCTCCTCCGCCCTTGCCTGTGCCTGAGCTTGCCTGTGCCTGTGCCCGCAGACTTGGCCGTGGCGATGCCCGGTTGTGACCGCCGCGCCGATTGCGCGGGCCGCGCGCAGCGTCTACCACCCCCGCCACCTGCGGCACAACAACGGGCGGGCGATGGCTCTGATCCTGCGCTGGATGATCCGGATCTTCCTCGGGCTTGCGGGCCTGGGGCTGGTGACGGCTGTACTGGCGTGGCATTTCCTGGCCCGATCGCTGCCCGATTACGGGGCCACGCACCGGCTGGAGGGGATTTCGGACGAGGTCGAGATCGTCCGCGACACCGCCAATGTGCCCCATATCTTCGGGCAGACCGACCCGGACGTGTTCTTCGGCCTGGGCTTTGTCCATGCCCAGGACCGGCTGTGGCAGATGACCCTGATGCGCCGGACAGTACAGGGCCGACTGTCCGAAGTGTTCGGGCCGAGGACCCTGCGCAGCGACGAACTGATGCGGCGGCTCGACCTCTACAATCTGGCACGGGCGTCGGTGGAGGCGCAGGACGACTACACCCGCGCGGCGCTGGAGGCCTATGCCGAGGGCGTCAACGCCTGGATCGAGACCGTCAACCGCGACGCGCTGGGCCGCGGCGCCCCGGAATTCTTCTTGTTCCCGTCCGAGGTGGCGCTGTGGCAGCCGGCGGATTCGCTGGCGCTGATCAAGCTGATGGGGGTGCAGACTTCAAGCCAGCTGGCCCGCGAGGTCCTGCGCGCGCGCCTCTCGCTGGTGCTGGACGACGCGCGCGTGCGCGACCTGATGCCCGACGCGCCCGGCGCGGGGGTCGCGGCACTGCCGGACTATGCAAGCCTCTTTCCCTCCATGGCCCCGAACCACGGCGCCTTCGCCTGGACACCCGGGGATCTGTCGCCGCTGGTGCGACCGCCCTTCGGCGGCGCTTCGAACGCCTTTGCGGCGGCGCCCAACCGCTCGGCCGCAGGAGGAACGCTGCTCGCCAACGACCCGCATCTGCCCTTCTCGGCGCCCACGATCTGGTATCTGGCGCGGTTGGAGCTGGAGACGGGCGGGGTGATCGGCGGCACCATCCCCGGCATCCCGGCAGTGCTGACGGGGCGCAGCGACCGGCTGGGCTGGGGTCTGACCACCGCCTATCTCGACGACCTCGACGTGTTCATCGAGGAGCTGCACCCCGAGGATCCGCAGCGCCACCGCACCCCCGAGGGCTGGGCGCCGTTCGAGACCCGCCGGTCCATCGTGCAGGTGAAGGACGGCCCGCCCCTGACGTTGACCCTGCGCTGGACCGAGAACGGACCGGTGCTGCCGGGCCACCACGCCGATCTGGGCGCGGTCACTCCGCCGGGGCATGTGGCATCGCTGTCCTGGACGCTGCTGGATGGGGCCGACACCACCATGACCGGGGCGATGCGGCTGATGCGGGCGGGCTCGGTGGACGAGGCGCTGCAGGCTACGGAGTACCACGTGGCGCCGGCGCAAATGTTGATGCTGGCCGATGCCGACGGCATCGCCATGCAGCTGATCGGCGCCATGCCGCGGCGCGACGCACGGCACGCGACGCAAGGCAGGATGCCGTCTCCCGGTTGGCGGACCGAGAACCGCTGGCTCGGGCGGCTGCCCTTCGCCATGAACCCGGTCTTCCGCGACCCCGAGGGCGGGCTTCTGGGCAACACCAACAACAAGCCGCTGACACGGCCGTTTCCGCTGCATGTGAGCCACGACTGGGGCGACAGCCAGCGCATCCGTCGCTGGCGGCGGCTGATGGGCGATCGGCAGGTCCACACGCGCGACAGCTTCATCGAGGCGCAGCTCGACACCGTGTCCGAGGCCGCGCGAACCCTCCTGCCCCTCGTCGGCGCCGAGCTGTGGTTTACCGGGGAGGCCGCGCCAGCAGGCACGCCCGAACGGCTGCGCCAGCGGGCGCTGGCGCTGCTGGCGGACTGGAACGGCGAGATGAACGAGCACCTGCCGGAGCCGCTGATCTATGCCGCCTGGATGCGGGCGCTGCAGGAGCGGCTGATCCGCGACGACCTCGGCCCTCTGGCCTCCGCCTTCACCCATGTGGAGCCGCTGTTCATCGAGCGGGTGTTCCGCGACATCGACGGGGCGTCGGACTGGTGCAACGTGCGCCAGTCCACCCGCCGCGAGACCTGCGCCGAGATGGCGCAACTTGCCCTTGACGACGCCCTGATGTGGCTGTCCGAGCGCCATGGCTCCAACCCCGAGAGCTGGCGCTGGGGCGACGCCCACCAGGCCGCCCACGACCATCCGGTGCTGGGCGACGTGCGGCTGCTGCGGCATTTCGTGAACATCCGGCAGTCGACGTCGGGCGGGGACCACACCCTCAATCGCGGCCTGACGGCGGGGACCGGGCCCGAGCCCTTCCGCAATGTCCATGGTGCGGGCTACCGCGGCGTCTATGACTTCGCGGACCCCGACAGCTCGGTCTTCGTGACCGCCACGGGCCAGTCGGGCCACCCGCTCAGCCGCCACTACGACGACCTCGGCGAGCGCTGGCGGCGCGGCGACTACATCCCGATGTCGCTCGACCCCGCGCTTGCCCGCGCCGGCGCCGTGGGCGTGACCCGTTTGGTCCCGCACTGACCGTCGCGGCGGCGCGCCGGCCCATCGCCACTGGGGCGGCGGGATCTTACAGAGCTGACCTTGCTGGGGACATCGGGCCGGTCGCTGACCAGATTGGCGAGGCTGATGCGTCCGACCAACCGATCGGCCAGCAGGGCCGGCCAGGACAGCCCTTGCGAC
>SKMM01000156.1 GCA_007121055.1 Paracoccaceae bacterium
CCAGCATCCCAATCTCGGCTCCCGATATCCTCGGAAGCACTGTGGACCCCACCGCCGGGGGGGTCCCTTTTGGACGCCTATGACCCCGGAAACGGGGTCCCTATTGCACGCCTCTCCACATTCTGAGTCTTGGCCATAGCCGGGTCTCCTCGATGGTGTGGTTCGCAAAACCACCATAGAGACCTGAACCCCGGTTATGGCCGCCCGCTGCGCGATTTGAGGGCTCCGCGCGCGGCCATAACCTCCTGTGGCGCTCCATTCCCAACATGCTATGGCATCCAGTTCGCAGAGCAGCCCCGCAACCGGAACACCATCACCTCCCGCCAGATGCGCTTCGACATGATCTGCGAGGCGAACGGGATCGAGCACCGCCGCACCAAGGTCCGCAGCCCCAAGACCAACGGCTTCGTCAAGCGCTTCAACGGCACCGGCCTCGACGAGGTCTTCCGCGTGAAGATGCGCGAGCGGTTCTACGACAGCGTCGAGGCGCTGCAGGCCGACCTCGACGCGTGGCTCGTGTTCTGCAACACCGAGCGCCCGCACCTCGGATATCGAAACATGGGCCGACGCCCCATCGAAACCGTCATGTCATTCGTCAGTCAAGAAGGTTAAGTGGACAGCCCAACGGAATGTCAGCCAGCCTCGACCGCGGTAAGCTGAAGCTGGCGCTGAACGGTCTGACTGAGTTGCGACAGGGAAAAGGGCTTGGGCAGGAAGACGGCATTTGGCACCGCGGTCCGGCCCGTGGCCAGCGCCTCTTCGGCGTAGCCAGACATGAAGATCACCCGGGCCGAGGGCCGATCCTTGAGAGCCTCACGGACCCAGCTCGGGCCGTCCATGCCCGGCATGATCACGTCGCTGAGAAACACATCGACATGAAGAGTCGGGTCGCGCAGCATCTCCAGCGCATCCTCTGCCGTGTCCACTTCGAGCACCTTGTGGCCTTGCAGGCGGAGCGCGCGGGCGGCGAAGGCCCGCACGGGCGCCTCGTCCTCGACCAGGAGGACCACTCCCTCGGCCTCCTGACCAGCGGAGGCCACCGTTCCGCCCTGACCGGCGGAGGAGGCCACCGCAGGCTCCGGCGTCGCAGCGCAGGCCGGCAGGTAGATTGTGAAGACCGTGCCCGCGCCCGGGGTGCTATCGAAAAAGATGAAACCGCCCGTCTGCTTGACGATGCCATAGGCCGTGGACAACCCGAGGCCCGTGCCTTCCCCCATGCGCTTTGTGGTGAAGAAGGGTTCGAACACCTTGTCGGCACGTTCGGGCGGGATGCCGACGCCCTGGTCGCTAACACTGACCACAACATAGTTGCCCGGCGGCACCACCGCCCGGTCCCGGCAGAGCGGCCGGCGCAGCGTGCGGTTTTCGGTCTCGATGCGGATCTCGCCGCCCTCCGGCATGGCGTCGCGGGCGTTGACCACGAGGTTCATGATCACCTGCTCGATCTGCCGCCGATCAGCCCGCACCGTGCTCAGGTCCGGGTCGTGATGCAAGCTGAGTACGATCTTCTCGCCCACCAGACGGCCCAGCAGATGAGTGAGTTCCGCCAGAGTGTCGCGCAGATCGAACACCTCAGGCTCCAGCGTCTGCTTTCGAGAAAAGGCGAGCAATTGCCGCACCAGGCTCGCCGCGCGGTTGGTGTTCTGGTGGACCTGCACGAGGTCGGCATAGTCGGGATCGCCACGGTCATGGCGCAACAGGAGCAGATCGCAATGCCCCGAAATCGCTGTGAGCAGATTGTTGAAGTCATGCGCCACGCCGCCTGCGAGCTGGCCAATGGCCTGCATCTTCTGGCTCTGGATGATCTGCGCTTCCAGCGACTTGAGTTCGGTGGCATCGTGGAAGACCGCCAGCAACCCCGGCCGCCCGTCCTCGGCAACGCGCCGCAGGGTCACCTGCAAAAACGCCTCGGGATCGGCCTTGCGCAGGCGCAGGACCTGGGGGCGTTTCTCGGCCAAGCCGGACATCGCATCCGCCAACCAATCCTCGACCGGCCGTCCAGGCCCTTCCAGGAGTTCAGCCAGACGCAGATCGGGCAACGGACCAAGTGGGGCGAGATCCAGTATCTCCCGGGCAAACCGGTTGGCCTGTACGAGCCGACCGTCCGGGGTCAGCCGCGCCAAGGCGAGCGGAAGCGATTCGAAATCCGCGCGCGCAGCGGTGGGCTGAGTCCCCCCCTCGCCCGCGGGCAGGAGATAGACCTCCCGGCGCCCTCCGGCGCCCTCGACTTCGGCGACGATGCACCGCAACGGGCCATCGGCGCCGGTGATCTCGGTCTCCTCGCCGGTGCGAAGGGGCAGATAGGGGAACACTGCGTCGAGGCTGCGCGGCCGCCCACCCACAAGCCGGCGCAAGGCGTCGTTCATGAACAGGATCGTGCCGGACTTGCTGACCGTCAGCATCGGCAGGCCGGGTTGCCCACCGGCCACAGCCTCGGCCTCGCGCTCACCGACCTCGTCGAGCCGCCACAGGAAACCGCCGGCGGGCAGCCGGTGGACCGACAACTGCATGCGCCCACGCCCGGTGTCGACCTCCTCGCGGGCGGAACCCTGCGCGGCGGCGCGGGTCTGGAGCCGGTAGAGCACCGCAGCCGGGTTAGCGAGGACACGGCCCAGCGCCCGCCCAAGCTTCTGGCCGTCGCAGTCACCGAAGCGGGTCTGCGCGCTGCCATTGTGATAGAGGATGCGGCCATCGCCGTCGGTGGCGAAACCTGGGCTTGCGTCATGGGCGATCAGGTCGGAGACCCGCAGCACGCCGCCATCCCCGCGCCCATGGCGTCGGCCCAACAGCTTGACCAGGATCGCCAGACACGCAAGCGTCCCAGCCCCTCCGGCCAGCGCCAGCCGCACCGGCCCCGGGGCAAGGGTCACCGCAGCCGCCCCCATGCCTACCGCCAGCGCCAACATCAGCCAGATGGTCGGCTGCAACCCTTGTGCGGTGCGCCCCAGCGTCTGTCGGCCTGCCATCGTTTCGGTCACATCGCCCTCCGCCGGAGCCCCGGCCCGATCCTTTCGGGACATACGGCCGCAAAATGCTTAAGCCCGGCTTAATTGCCCACACGTCACCTCAGCCGATGGCATGCGTCAAGACGGCGAGGTGGAACCCGTCGCAGCCTTGCAGCGGGGTCCACCGCGACTGCATCTGCACCTGCCAACGGGGGTGGCGTTCGAGAAAACCCACCACCTGCCCCGTGTTCTCCCGCTCAAGCAGCGAGCAGGTGACATGCACGAGCCGCCCCCCGGGCACGGTCAGCCCAGCAGCCCGGTCGAGAATCTCCGACTGGGCGCGGATCAGACCGTCCAGCCGCTCGGGCGTCAGGCGCCACTTGCCCTCGGGGTCGCGCCGCCAGCTGCCGCTGCCGGAACAGGGCACGTCGGCCAGCACCAGATCGAACGGCGCCTGGGCCTCGGGGCGCGCGGTCTGCCGGATCTCGACGCCCGCGCGGGCGGCGCGCGCCGGCAGGTCGGTCATGCGCGCAGGGTCTGCGTCATGCGCCCAGACGGCGACCCCCCGATGCGCCGCCAGCGCCAGCGCCTTGCCCCCGCCGCCGGCGCACAGGTCCAGCACCCGAAGGCCCGGCGGCAGCGACAGCCCGGCCAACACGGCCTGCGAGGCGGCGTCCTGAAGCTCCACCAGACCCGCGGCGAAGGTCCGCGACTGGCGCAGCCGGCGGGCGCCGGACATGACCTCCAGTGCGGTGTCGGCCAGCGGAGAGGGCCGCGTGGCGATGTCCTCGGCCTCCAGCGCAGCCGCGGCCGCGGCACGGTCGCCGCGGGCGAGATTGGCGCGCAGAAAGACCGGCGCCCGGCTCTGCAGGGCCGCCATCACGGGCGCGAACTCTGCTCCGAGACTGTCGCGCAGGTCGGGCAGGAGCCAGTCCGGGCAATCCAGCGCTTCGGCCTCCGTCATCGCGGGCGGCTGCGACAGATGCGCGCTTTCGGCGTCGGTGAGGGGTGCGGGCGCATGGCCGCGGGCGCCGAAGATAGACGCGGGGTCTACACCGGCCGCGCGCAAGGCCCCGAGCATCCGGCCGCGCCCCGTCTCGGCCCCGCCCAGCCGCGCCAGCGACCGCCAGCGCCGCAGCGCGTCGTAGACGTGATCCCGCACCGCCGCCCGGTCGCCCGCCCCGGCATAGCGCGCCCCGCGACCCCAGCGCGTCAGCGCCTGCTCGGCCGGAGCGCCCGCGGCAATCGCGTCGAGGATGTCGATGGCGGCGGCGACCCGCGCAGCGGGGGTCATGGCGCGCCCCACGGCGCAGGCGCGAAACAAGATTGCGCAGATTGATCGAGGTCAAGGTGCATTTCGGGGCAGCCAATACTGTCGCCGCAATGCCCCGTCCAGTCCGGAGCCCACCCCATGCGTCTGACCACCCGAACCGACCTCGCCCTGCGCACCTTGATGTTCTGTGCGCTCAATCCCGACCTGATCGTGCGCAAGCACGAGGTCGCCGAGCGCTGCAACGTCTCGGAAAACCACCTGGCGCAGGTGATCAACGGCCTGGCCCACAAGGGCTTCGTCACCACCCTGCGCGGGCGCAACGGCGGTCTGCGCCTTGCCCGCCCGGCCGAGGAGATCGGCGTGGGATCGGTGGCGCGCGCCTTCGAGGGCGGCGTGCCGGTGGCCGACTGCTTTGCCACCAGCCGGGCGCATTGCCCGCTTGCGGCCTCCTGTCGGCTGCGCGATGCGCTGGCCCGGGCGGTGGCGGCCTTTTACGACTCGCTCGACACGCTGACCATCGCCGACCTGGTGGAGGACAACCACGGGCTCGAAGCGGTTCTGAGCATGGCGATGCCGATGGACGCAGGCTGCGGCCGCGCGGTGGCGGCGGGGTGACACCGGGCCTCATCCGCCCGCACGCGCCGGCACGGTCATCCTCAAGCGCCAGCGCGCTTCTAAGCTGATCCTCCCGCTCAACGCATGGCACATGCGAGAGACGGCGGCCGAGGTTACGCCAGACCGCCGCAAAACCGGCGCCCCGATGCACTGCGGCTGAGGGATCCTGGAAGCTCGCGGTCCGCAGCAATTGGCATGAGCGGGCGAACCGGCTCTTTCAGCATCCTGTTTCCGGACCCCAATATTGACCGCTCCCTCTGGAACAGGTCTTTCCCGTGGCCCAAACACATGCGGGCAGGTCGATGTCAGGCGCCGCTGGCCTCAGATCTCGATGCGGCGGAACGCGTCGCGCAGGGCCTGGGACCAGGCTTCGGACATCGCGGCGAAACGGGCGTCGCCGGCCTCGATGCGCGCGCGTTCGGAGATGCGCAGGTCATCCGCGGCGATGATTGCCATGTCGAGCGGCATGCCGACCGAGAGGTTCGACCGCAGGGTCGAATCCATCGACAGGAGCACCGCCTTGCGCGCCTCCGCCAGCCCGAGGTCGGGGGTCACGACCCGGTCGAGGATGGGCTTGCCGTACTTGTGCTCGCCGATCTGCAGGAAGGGGGTGTCCTCTGTCGCCTCGATGAAATTGCCCTCCTGATAGACCAGGAACATGCGCATGCCGCCGCCCCGGCGCTGGCCTGCGACGATCATGCTGGCGCTGGCGATGGCCTCGGCGCCGGCCATGCGGCCCGCGATCTCGCCCCGGACCTGCGACAAGGTCTCGCCCACCAGTTCGGCAACGCGCAGCATCGTGGGCGCCTTGAGGATCGAGCGGCTGTGGTCGACGTCGGGGTCGTCCGACATCTCCTCCTCCAGCCGGGCGATGGTGGTCTGGGTCACCGACAGGTTGCCGGCGGTCATGATGGCGATGGCCCGCTCGCCCGGCACTTCGAAGGTGAAGAGCTTGCGGTAGGTGGCAATGTTGTCGAGCCCCGCATTGGTGCGGGTGTCCGACAAGAGCACCATGCCGGCCTTCAGAAGCAGGCCCACGCAATAGGTCATCGACCTGCCCCCCTACGCCCCTCGCCGCCACGGCGCGGGGGTCATTGCTGTTGCACGGCCCGGACCGAGACGGACACGTCGAGGCTCTCCTCGGCCTCGCCGCGGGCGATACCCCGGATGGGGGAAGCGCTGCGCGAATCGAAGCCCGAACCGAGGCGGATGTAGCGTTCGTCAGGGCAACATCCATTGGCCGCGTCGAAACCGACCCAACCGAGCCCTGACACCCAGATTTCGGCCCAGGCATGGGCGGCCTCGGCAGCCGCCTCGCCGTCGCCGTCCGACCCGAGATAACCGCTGACATAGCGCGCCGGCAGCTCCTGGCTGCGGGCGGCGGCGATGAGGGCGTGGGCATGGTCCTGGCACACGCCTTCGCCGAGGCTCAGCGCCTCGGCCGCGGTGGTGTGGGCATGGGTGGTGCCGGGGCGATAGGCGATGGCCTCGGCCACGGCGGCACAGAGCCGGTGCGCACGGTCGAGGTCGCCCTCCACTCCCACTACTGCCTCGCGCGCCAGGGATGTGAGTGCCTTGTCGGGGCGGGTGGGGGCGGTGTCGCGCAGATAGGCCTGCGCGGGGATGCGTTCGCGGTGGCCGCGCAGCACGCCGGCGAGGTCGCGGGTGTCCACCCGGCCGGTGACGGTGACGGTGATCTCGGACAGCGGGCCATGCGCCGAATGGCTCTGGACCCAGTCGCCGGCGCCGTCGCGGAAGGCGCCCCCGGGGGTGCCGTCCGACACCGCCACATGCCAGGCCAGCACCGTCTGGCCGTCGAAGCGCGCCGGCGTCAGCCGGTGGCTTTGCACCACCCCGCGCACGGGACGGTCGTAGCGATAGGTGGTGGCGTGTTCGACGGTGACGATCATCGCACATCCCCGCTCAGATAGACCTCGCCCACCAGCTGGCCGATGCGCCCGACCTCGCCGATGTAGCGGGTCAGGAACTCGTGCAGGCCTTCCTCGAACACGTCTTCCACGGTCATCTCCGCCAGTTCCCCCAGCAGCGTGCGCGCATGGCTCTGCACCGGCGTGCTGCGCTGATAGCCGCGCGCCAGCCGGTCGAGGTGATCCGACATGCCCTGCGCGCAGGTTCTCAGCGATCTTGGACACTGAGGGTTGAGAATCAGGAAATGCGCGATCTTGTGCGCGGTGACATCGCCGCCATAGGCCCAGTGGAACGCCCGGTGCGCCGACAGCGCGCGCAGCAGCGTCGCCCACTGGTAGTTGTCGAGCCCCGAGCCCACGAAGTCGATCCGCGGCAGCAGCACGAAATACTTCACATCGAGCAGCCGCGCGGTATTGTCCCCGCGTTCCAGGAAATAGCCCAGATGCAGGAAGTCCCAGTTGTCGTTGCGCAGCTGCGTGGCCTCGATGGCGCCGCGGACCTGGGCGCAGTGGCGCAGGGTCCAGTCCACCATATGGCTCAGCGGCACCTCCGAGCGCGGGGTGCGCTGCAAGGCCTTCAGTTCCTGAAACGCGGTGTTCAGCGCGTCCCATACCTGCGTCGTCAGCGCCGTGCGCACCACCCGGCCGTTCTCGCGGGCCTTGCCCACGCAGGCGGCGATGGAGGAGGGGTTGTCGGTGTCGAAGAACAGGAAGCTCTCGATGTTGCGCTGCACCGCGTCGCCGTATTTCTCGGCAAACCCCTCGGCGGTGCCCGAGGCGCGCAGCAGCGCGTCCCACTCGTTGCGGTAGCCGTCCACCCCGCCGGGCATCAGCGCGATGCGCGCGCCCACCTCCAGCAGCCGCGCCGTCTTTTCCGCCCGCTCCATGTAGCGCGCGATCCAGTAGAGGTTCTCGGCCGTCCGGCTCAGCATGTCCCGACCCCGCTCATTCGGCCAGCACCCAGGTGTCCTTGACCCCACCGCCCTGGCTGGAGTTCACCACCAGGCTGCCCTCGGTCAGCGCAACGCGGGTCAGCCCCCCCGGCACCAGCTCGATCCGTTCGCCCACCAGGCAGTAGGGGCGCAGGTCGACGTGGCGAGGCGCCACGCCATCCTCGACGAAGGTCGGGCAGGTGGACAGCGACAGCGTGGGCTGGGCAATGTAGTTGCCCGGATCGGAGACCAGCCGCTCGCGGAACCGGGCGATCTGTTCGGCGGTGGAGGCAGGGCCCACCAGCATGCCATAGCCGCCCGAACCGTGGACCTCCTTCACGACCAGCTCGGGAAGGTGGTCAAGGACGTATTTCAGCTCGTCGCGCTTGCCACACTGCCAGGTGGGGACGTTCTGCAGGATCGGCTCTTCGCCGAGGTAGAAGCGGATCATCTCGGGCACGAAGACATAGACGGCCTTGTCGTCGGCCACACCCGCGCCGGGGGCCGAGGCGATGGTCACGCCGCCCGAGCGGTAGACGTCCATCAGCCCCGCCACGCCCAGCATCGACTCGGGCCGGAAGCACAGCGGGTCGATGAAGGCATCGTCCACCCGGCGATAGATCACGTCGACCCGGCGGGGGCCGCGGGTGGTGCGCGCCCAGACATGCTCGCCCTCCACGAACAGGTCCTGCCCCTCCACCAGCTCCACGCCCATCAGGTCCGCGAGGAAGGAATGCTCGTAATAGGCCGAGTTCAGCGGCCCCGGCGTCAGAATCACGATCTCGGGCTCGCCGTCGCATTTCTGCGGCGCGACCGAGGCCAGCGTGCGGCGCAGCGCCTCCGGATAGCCGTCCACCGGCTCGATGCGGTTTTCCCGGAACAGGCCGGGGAACAGCCGCATCATGATCTCGCGGTTCTCCAGCATGTAGGAGACGCCCGAGGGGGTGCGGCAGTTGTCCTCCAGCACATAGAAATCCTCGGGGCCGGTGCGCACGATGTCGATGCCGACGATGTGGCTGTAGACCCCGCGCGGCGGGCGGATGCCGGCGACGGCGGGCTCATAAGCCTCGTTGCGCCACACCAGATGGGCGGGGATGCGGCCGGCCTTCACGATCTCGGCGCGGTCATAGACATCGGCGAGGAAGGCATTGAGGGCGCGGGCGCGTTGCTTGATGCCGCGGTCCATCCGGCGCCATTCGGCCTGGGTGAACACACGTGGGAACATGTCGAAGGGGATCAGCCGGTCGGGGTCGCCGCCTTCACCATAGACGGCGAAGGTGATCCCGATGCGGCGGAACAACGCCTCGGCCTCGGCCTGTTTCAGGTGCCGCAGTTCGGCCGGCATGGACTCGGTCCAATCCCCGAGCCGGGCATAGGGGGGGCGGACATACCCCCCGTCGTACATTTCGTTGAAGTGGACCGGCATGGCGCTCCCTGCGTTTTAGGCCAGTGTTAGACGGGAATTCGCAGGGAGGCAAAGGCCCACGCGCACCCCATGGCCAAAGGCCCGCCCGCCCTGCCCATTGCGCAGGCTTTGACTTCGGCGGGAGGCGCGCCACGTCCGCCCTCGGCTGTCACGATCCGGACCACGCAACGATGAGCGATTTCACTCCAACCCGCGCCGCCGGCGAGGCCCGCATGGCGCAGTTCACCCCGCGCATGGGGCGCCGCTATGCCGCCGGGCGCAACCACGACCGCGGGCCTGGCGCGCACCGCGACGTCTCGGGCCTGTCGCCCTGGCTACGCCGCAGGCTTGTGCTGGAATCCGACGCCGTGGCCGCGGCGCTGGCGGAACACGGCCCCGAACAGTCCGAAAAGTTCATCCAGGAGGTGATCTGGCGGGGCTATTTCAAGGGCTGGCTGGAGCGGCGCCCGGGCATCTGGGCCAGCTATCGCGACGGGCTGGAGGCCGACCTTGCGACGCTGGACGTGGACCGCAAACTGCGCCGGGCGGTGGAGGCGGCCGAGGCCGGGGACACGGGGCTTGCCTATTTCGACGCCTGGGCTGCGGAGCTGGTGGAAACCGGCTATCTGCACAACCACGCCCGGATGTGGTTCGCCTCGATCTGGATTTTTACTCTCGGCCTGCCGTGGCGGGTGGGGGCGGATTTCTTCCTGCGCCACCTGCTCGACGGGGACCCGGCGTCCAATACGTTGGGCTGGCGCTGGGTGGCGGGGCTGCACACCCGCGGCAAGCCCTATACCGCTCAAGCCTGGAACATCGCGAAGTTCACCGGTGGGCGGTTTGCGCCCCGCGCCTCGGATCTGGCCGCCGATGTGGCCGGGCTGGAGGCGGAGGAGCCCGACGGCCTGCCCTCGGTCACGCCGCTGCGCACCCCGCGCCCGCCCGAGCCCGGCCTGCCCACAGCGCTGCTGGTCACCGAAGACGATCTGCGGGTGGAGGATTTCGATCTCGCGGCGCTGGACATCCGCGCCGTGGCGACCTTGGCGGCGGGCCATCTGCGCTCGCCCCGCCCGGTCGCGCCACTGGTGCTCGACTTCGAGGCCGCGGCGCTGGCCGATGCGGCCCAACGGCTGGGGCGGCCCGCAGAAGCGCTGCGCGCGGGCGTGCCGGGCGACCTCGCCCGGTGGGCCGCGCGTGCGGGTGCGGCGCAGATCGTCACGCCCTATGTCCCCAATGGCTGGCTGCGCGACTGGCTGCGGGCGGCCGAGCCTGCGCTTGCGGCCGACGGCATCGCCCTGTGTGAGTGGCGGCGCGACTGGGACGACCTGATCTGGCCCCACGCCACGGCGGGGTTCTTCAAGGTCAAGAAGCAGATCCCCATGATCCTGCACCGCGCGGGGCTGACATGAGCGCACCGGTGGTCGTGGTCGGCGCCGGCATGGCGGGCCTCGCCTGTGCCCGGCGTCTGGCGCAGGCGGGGCTGGCCCCGATGGTCCTGGACAAGGGCCGTGGCATCGGCGGGCGCATGGCCACGCGGCGGGTGACGCTGGCCGACGGCGGAGCGCTGCAGTTCGACCATGGCGCCCAGTACGTCACCGCCCGCGAGCCTGGCTTCGCGGCGCTGCTGGACGAATTGGCCGGAGCGACAGGGCTTTGGCAGAACGGCTCGGGCCGCCAGCGCTGGGTCGGACGGCCGGGCATGTCGGGGCTGCCCCGAGCCATGGCGGCGCGGCTTGAGGTGCGCCAGTCGGTGCAGGTCACCGGCCTGCACCCCGACGGTCGGGGCTGGCGACTGGAGACCGACGCAGGGACGGTCTTGGCCTCGGCGGTGGTGCTGACGGTTCCCGCCCCGCAAGCGGCGGCTCTTCTGGGCACGGATCACCGGCTGGCCGGGGCCCTCGCGGCGGTACACTACGCCCCCTGCCTGACGCTGATGGCGGCCTTTCCCGGGAACCTGCAGCGTCCCTTCCTGTCCCAGGCCTCGGACAGCCACCCGCTCGCCTGGATCGCGCAGGACAGCTCCAAGCCCGGCCGGCCCCAGGGCCCCACCGCCTGGGTGGCCCAGGCCAGCCCGGAGTGGAGCGCCGCGCATCTCGAGGAGCCGCCAGAGGCCCTGGCCGGCCGTCTCCTCCCGCTGCTGGCCGATCGCCTCGGCCTCGACCCCGCGCAGGCCCTCTTTGCCGCGGCCCACCGCTGGCGCTATGCGCGGGTCGCCGCGCCATTGGGGCAACCGTTCCTGAGCGACGGCACCCTCTGGCTCGGCGGGGACTGGTGCCTTGGCGCGAGGGTGGAGGCGGCCTGGCAGAGCGGCTCCGCCATCGCCGAGGACCTGCTGGCCCGCGGCCTCGGCGGCTAGGCCAGGCGCCTCAGCCGCGCATGCGGGCACCATCGGGGTCCCAGGCGGGGCGGGCGCGCAGCCGGGCCGGACGCATCTGGTCAAGGATCTCGATCTCCACCGCCAGCCCGTCCTCGCCCGCGCGGTCGGCCGGCAGGAAGCCCAGCGCCATGGATGTTCCCGTCCAGTGCGCGAAGCCGCCCGACGTGCAGAACCCCGCCACCGCGCCGTCGAGCCAGATCGGTTCCCAGGCCACGACATCGGCATCCTCGGCATCGACCTCGAAGGCGCACAGGCGGCGGGCCGGGGTGCAGGCTGCTTCGGCGGCGGTACGGCCGATGAAGTCGCCCTTGTCCCAGGCGATGAAGCGGTCGAGTCCGGTCTCGGCCGGGGTGTAGTCGGGGCCGTACTCGCGCCCCCAGGACCCGAAATGCCGGTCCAGCCGCAGCGACATCATCGCCCGCATGCCGAAGGGGCGCAGGCCCAGCGGCTGGCCGGCCGGCCAAAGGACTTCCCAGAGATGCCGCTGGGAGAGGGCGTCGCAATAGATCTCGTAGCCCAGATCTCCGGTGTAGCTGACGCGCTGCACCAGGCATTCGGCCATGCCGATGGTCAGGGGGCGGACATCAAGGAACCGCAGACCCGCCACATCGTCGCGCGTGACCGCCACCAGCAAATTGCGCGCCCGCGGCCCGGCGATCTGGAAGCCCAGCAGGCGGTCCGAGACGTTCTCGACCCGAACCCCTTCGGCGGCGTGGCTTTCGAACCAGCGCAAGTGCCAGCCCTGGGCGCCGTAGGAGGCGGTGAGGTGGAATGTCTCGGCATCGAGGCAGGAGACGGTGAAATCCCCAAGGATGCGCCCGGCGGGCGACAGCATCGGCGTCAGCGCCAGCCGGCCCGGTTGGGGCAGGCGCCCGGCCATGATGCCGTCGAGCCATGCGCGCGCCCCGGGCCCGGTCACGCGGTACTTGCCGAAATTGGCGACCTCATTGATGCCCACGCCCTCGCGCACGGCGCGGACCTCGGCGGCGGTGGCGTCCCAGGCGTTGGAGCGGCGGAAGGTGGGCGTCTCGAAGCGCGGCGCGCCGGGGAGGGCGAAATAGTTGACGACCTCCAACCCGTATTGCTGGCCCCAGACGGCGCCCATGTCCGAGAAGATGTCGTACATGGGCGTGGTGCGGAACGGACGCGCGGCGGGCTTTTCCTCGTTGGGATAGGCCACGGAAAACCGGGTCTGGTAGTTCTCGATGACCTTGGGGATTGTGTAGCCGGGCGTCGTCCAGCTGCCGAACCGGGCCACGTCGAAGGCGCGGGGGTCGCGTTCGGTCTCGCCCTCGACCATCCATTGCGCGAGCGCGAGGCCCATGCCGCCGCCTTGGGAAAACCCGGCCATGACGGCGCAGGCGGACCAGTAGTTGCGCAGGCCCGGCACCGGGCCCATCAGCGGGTTGCCGTCGGGGGCGAAGCAGAAGGGGCCGTGGATCACCCGCTTGACACCCGCGTGCTCCAGCACCGGAAAGCGGCGATAGGCAAAGGCGACCGAGTCCTCGATCTTGTCGAAGGCGTCGGGCAGGAGTTCGTGCCCGAACTCCCACGGCGTGCCGTCCAGCGCCCAGGGCTCGCAGGGCTGTTCGTAAAAGCCGATGCACAGACCGCGGCCCTCCTGGCGCAGATAGCTCTCGCCGCCGGGGTCCATGACATGGGGAAACTCGGTGGTGCGGGTGTAGATCTCGGGGATGTCGTCGGTGACCAGATACTGGTGCGCCATGGGCAGGACGGGCAGGTAGACGCCGGCCATGGCCGCGACCTCGCGCGCCCAGAGGCCGGCGGCGTTCACGAGATGCTCGGCGAGGATGGTGCCCTTTTCCGTGACGACCTCCCAGCCGTCGGGGTGCGGGCGCGTCTCCAGTACCCGGTTGTGCAGCACGATCTGCGCGCCGCCCATGCGCGCGGCTTTGGCGTAGGCATGGGTGGTGCCCGAGGGGTCGAGATGCCCGTCCAGCGGATCGTAGAGCGCGCCGAGCAGGCCTGACGTGTCGACCATCCCGTCGGTCATATCGGCCACCTCGTCCGGCGACAGTATGCGGGTGTCGAGGCCCATGCTGCGGTGCTTGGCCCGCTCGGCCTTCAGCATGTCGAACCGCTCGCGACTGTCGGCCAGCGTGATGCCGCCCACGTGGTGCAGCCCGCAGGAGAGGCCCGTGATCTCCTCCAGCTCGCGGTAGAGGCGGATCGTGTAGCCCTGCAGCGCGGCCATGATCGTGTCGCCGTTGAGGGTGTGGAACCCACCCGCGGCATGCCAGGTGGAGCCCGAGGTGAGCTCCGAACGCTCTACCAGCATCACGTCGGACCAGCCGAGCTTGGTGAGGTGATAGAGCACCGAACATCCGACGACGCCGCCGCCGATGACCAGAACGCGGGTGTGGGTGGTCATGCGGGGCCTGTCCTCTGCCTGTCTCCGTGCGGCCGAGACTGGGCCGCGGCCGGCCCCGCGTGATGCCGGAAAACGACCGCCGATGTCGCGAACGCGCCGGGCGCGGCGCCAGCCCGGGCCCGGATCAGACGCGGCAGTTGCGCAGCTGCACCTCGTAACGCGCGGCGCGGGCGGCCACATTGTCGGCCACCCGGATCAGCCAGGCCTTCTGGTTGTAGCTGCCACGGGCAAAGCCCGCGTGGCCCTCGTGATAGGCCAGATACTGGTTGCGGGCGTCGGTCAGGGGGATGCCGTTGCGGCGCACCGTCCAGGTCATGTACCAGCCCATGAAGTCGGTGGCGTCGTTGATGTTGTCGCGACGGGCGCGGCGGTTGCCGGTCTCGCGCACATACTCGTCCCAGGTTCCGTCCAGCGCCTGGCTGTAGCCGAAGGCGGAGGATTGCCGGCCCACCGGGATGACGCCCAGCACAAAGCGGTGCGGCGTGCGCGCGTTGCCGATGAACCGGCTCTCGGCATGGATCGTGGCCATCTGCACATGCACCGGCACGCCCCAGCGCCGCTCGGCGTTGCGCATCGCCCGCATGTAATGGGGCCGCTCGCGCGCCAGCGCACAGGCATCGTCCAGGTTCCTCGGGGCCGAGAAATCGCGACTGCCGCAGGCCACCAGCAACAGCGCCAGCGCCAAGAACTGCAATACCCTGATCATGAAAGCGCCTGCCTCTGTCCGCCTCGGGGGAAACTGCCTGCTCGATCTTTTTTTTCGAGTTTATCGGAAAACGCCCTGGGAGGAAACGCCGCGCGGCAGGACCGGAGGCCGCAGTCAGATCAGAAGCCCGAGAGCGAGGGGAACCGAGACCACCGCCAGCACCGTCGACGCCAGCACGAGGCCGGCCACCGCCGTGCCGTCGGCGCCCACCCGCTCGGCCATCAGATAGGCCGTGACCGGCACCGGCATGGTCAGCTGCAGCACAAGAACCGCGCGGCCGAGCGTGTCGGGCAGCAGCGCCCAGCCCACCGCCACCGCCACGCCGGCACAGACCGCCAGCCGCAGCCCCGACAGCACCACGGCATGCCCAAGCCGCCCGGGCCTGAGCCGTGCCACCGCAGCCCCCAGCGTCAGCAGCATCAGCGGGATCGCCATCTGCCCCACCAGCGCCAGCGTCTGGGTGATCCACTCGGGCGTCTGCCAGCCCTGCCACAGGAACAGCCCGCCCAGAAGCCCGGCCCAGACGCCCGGCTCGCGCAGCACCCGCCCTGCCCCGCCGCCCGCCATCAGCCACAGCCCCAGGCTGAACTGCAGCACCATGCCCGCCGCGAACATGGCCACAGCCACAGCAAGCCCGGCCTCGCCGAAGGCGAAGTAGACCAGCGGCAGGCCCAGATTGCCGGTGTTGCCGAAGGCCATCGGCACGACATAGGCCCGCCGGTCGAGCCCCAGCGCCCAGGCCACCGCTCCGAACACCGCCAGCAGCGCCGCATAGCCCGCCACCGCCGCCAGCGCCGCCCGCCCCAGCACCTCGGGCGCCAGCTCGGCTCCCATCAGCGCGGTGAACACGAGGCAGGGCACCGCCAGCCCCATCCCCAGCCGCGTGACGAAGGCCACCGGCCAGTCGCGCCCCGACCGCACCCAGCCGAAGCCGATCGCCGCCAGAACGCCCACCGGTGCGACGATCTGCGCCACTGTGAGGACCACCGTCACACTGTGTTTCCCCGATTTCCGCGTCCCGCGCATGGACAAATCCGGCCCCGACGCAGTAGGTATCGGGGCGGAGGGTGTCCAGCCATGCTCAAGACCCAGGCGAAATACCGGCTCGGCCAGGTGGTGCGCCACCGCAAGCACCCGTTCCGCGGGGTGGTCTTCGACGTCGACGCCAAGTTCTCCAACTCGCAGGAGTGGTACGATGCGCTGCCCGAGGAAAGCCGCCCGCGCAAGGACCAGCCCTTCTACCACCTGCTGGCCGAGAACGAGCAGAGCTATTACGTCGCCTATGTTTCCGAGCAGAACCTTGTGCCCGACGACACCGGCGAGCCGGTGGACCACCCCGACCTGCCCGAACTGTTCGGCGAATACCAGGACGGATTCTATCCCCTCCAGGTCCAGTTGAACTGAGCCGGCCTCCTCCCCCCTTGGGTCGCAGGGCTGTGCGACAGCGGCAAGGTGGCGCCGGAAGCGGAAGACCCGGCCCCGCCGGCATTGCGCATGTCACGAGGCGGCGCAAGGCGCAGAACCCGACCGTGATGGTTAGCTCCGCCTGATCGCGGCGCCCATGGGGCATCCGCAGGGCCGACAAGCCTGCGCGTCCTGCGAGTCCGGCATGGCGGGCGCCCCTCGCCACACGCGCGCCTCACGCATACGACGCTCTTGCCCCGCCAAGGTCATCGCCTTCCCTTCGATTAATCCGCGGTGGCGGAGCTCTCCCCCTTGCGCTTGCGCCCGTACACGGCCGCGGCAGGCCCAGACACCTCCCATCGCCAAACCCGCGATGAGCCTGTTGACACCCCCAGCCGGCCGGAGTAGGCCCGCATCGTCACTGGCCCAGGTGGCGGAATTGGTAGACGCGCAGGTTTCAGGTACCTGTGCCGCAAGGCGTGGAGGTTCGAGTCCTCTCCTGGGCACCATCCAAAAGTCCCAAGCACCTGATCTCAATACAGAAAATCGGCACCCCCTCGGGCTACATCCACCCAATTATCCACCTTGAGGTCGGCCATACCCCGCCCGGCGGATGCACCGAACCCGCGCTTCGGAGCGGTGGGCGACTCAGGCCCCGTCAGCCCTTCGACGGCGCGGCGCGGTGCTGGTTCAGGCGGAACAGGCGGGCGAGGATCTCGTCGTCGATGGGAGTGCCATCGTGCCCGGCGTCGTTCAGCCCTACAAGTTGTCCAGCTGGCGCCTACCCAGCTACCTCTGCAAGCATGGCTGTGAATCCCGGAGACAAAATGGACAGCGGTAGCGGTCGGATGATCTGACCGTCGCGGAGCAAAATTCCGCATCTTGCGCCTGAGGCAACGAGCTGAAGGCGAGGAGATGTATGCTGTGGA
>SKMM01000182.1 GCA_007121055.1 Paracoccaceae bacterium
ATCCTGCACGACGCTTGATCCACTGGATCAATCGCTTCACGTCTGGACCCTGAAACACAGTCTTCGCCAGATCGCGCCAGACCGTGCCAATCCCCGACATGACCGCTCCCCTCTGTGGATCTTCGCACACCCACCTTGCAACATCGATGCCGTCGGGGGGAGGTCACATCATCAACGCCATCTCCATGCGGGCCTCGCCCTGCACGAAGCCGGACCGGCCCACCAGCGACCGCCGCCTCGCGCTCGACCCCCGAGCCTCAGCCGCGCCAGAACCGCGGCAACAGCAGCACCAGCACCGAGATCAGCTCGAGCCGCCCCAGCAGCATGGCAAAGATCATGATCCATTTGGCCGGCGTCGGAAACCCGTCCACGGCGCCGGTTGCCCCTACCTCGGGTCCGAACACCGGGCCAATGTTGCAGATCGCCGTCCAGGCCGCGGTGATCGCCGTGCGCATCTCCAGCCCGGTCAGCGACAGCATCACCGCCGTCAGGCCAAAACTGAACAGGAACAGCGCAAACAGCGCGATCACCGAGTTGATCACGTCCTCGCCCAGCGGCCGCCCTCCCAGCCGCACCGGGATCACCCGGTTGGGGCTGTGGATGCGCCGCAGCTGGGTCTTGATCGCCTCGAACAGCACGAGATACCGGAACACCTTTAGCGAACAGGTGGTAGAGGCCGTACAGGCCCCGATCAGCCCGCCCACGATCACGACCAAGAGCGGAAACGCCCCCCAGGACGATGCATCCGCCGTGCCGTAGCCGGTACCCGAGAACAACGAGACCACGTTGAACGCACTCTCGCGCAGGGTCAGCTCCAGCGCGCCGCCCTCCTGCCACAGCCGGTACAGGACCACCGCCCCGATGGCATAGCCCGACCAGCGCACATAGGCCCGCACCTGCACGTCGCGCCACAGCGGCGCGAAGCTGCCCCCCGCCAGCTGCACGAACCGCACGAAGGGCAGTCCCGCCAGGATCATGAACACCACCGCGGCATACTGCGCCCCCGCCCCGAACTGCGCAAAGCTCGCGTCCGAGGTCGAGAAGCCCCCCGTTGCGATGGTCGTCATGGCGTGGTTGAGCGCCTCGAACCCATCCATGCCCAGCATGACATAGACCATGGCGCACAGCGCCGTCAGCCCGACATAGACCTGCACCAGCCCCGCCGAGATATCGAGCGCCCGCGGCAGCACCTTTCCCAGCGTGTCGAACCCTTCGGAGCGGAAGTGCTGCATCCCCCCCACCCGCATCACCGGCAGGAAGATCAGCGCCACGATCACGATCCCCAGCCCCCCCAGCCACTGCAGGATCGAGCGCCACAGCAGCGTCCCGGCGGGCAACTCGTCGAGCCCGACGAAGACCGTGGTCCCGGTGGTGGTCATGCCCGACATCGCCTCGAACAGCGCATCCGTCAGCCCCGCCCCCGGCGCGCCCAGGATGAAGGGCAGCATCCCGAAGCCCGGCAGCGCCACCCAGGTGCCGGTGGCCAGCAGGAAGGACTGCCGCAGCGTCAGCCCACGGCCCGTACCCCCCGCGCAGGAGAGCGTCAGCGCGACGCCGGCCAGGACGGTGATCAGCGCCGTGGACAGGAAGCTCCAGCCATTGGGATCGCCTGCCACGAAATCCACGGCCATGGGCACCAGCATCGCCAGCCCCAGGACGGCGGTCAGCAATCCGATGATGTAACCGACGGGGCGGAGATCTGGCATGGCGCGCAAGGCTTGGGTCCGCACCCCCGTCCTGTCAAGCCGCCAAGGCCGCCTCCCCCGCGATCCGGACCGACCGCACCCGGTCCGGCCGCCCCGCGACGGCAGACCCGAAGGAAGACCCCGGTCACCGGGACCGCGCGCCCCATCCTCCCTCGGTCCGGAAAGACTCCGGCCGGGTCAGGTCGCGCCGCGTTGGCGGACCGGAGCGGCGGCCCGCACCCCCCAAGCCCCTAAGACCCCGCCGAGGCCGCCCGCAGGCCGAGGCTTGGCGCCGACAGTACCTTGCCCGGGTTCATCAGGCCCGCAGGGTCGAGCAACGTCTTCAGTTCGCCCATCAGCGCCAGCCGCACCGGATCGGCCATGGCCTCGAGATCGCCCGTGCGCTTGCTGCCTATGCCATGCTCGGCGGAGAACACTCCGCCGCAGGCCGCCAGCGGGCCATAGACCGCCGCGTCGACCCGGGCGCGCAGCGCAGGCCCCATGGGCTCGGCCCGGTCGATGACGATGTGCAGGTTGCCGTCGGCCACATGGCCGAAGACGAAAACACCGAGCCCTGGATCGGCAGCCGCAAGCCCCGCCTCGATGGCCCGGACATAGCCCGCCAGCGCCGAGAGCGGGATCGACACGTCGAAGGCCGCCGCCTCGGCCGCGCCGCGGGTGATGGCGCCGGTGTCCTCGCGCAGCGCCCACAGCCGCTCGGCCTGCGCGCCGGAGGTGGCGATCAGCGCGTCCACGATCCGCCCGGACTCGTAGAGCCCCCCGGCCAGCGCCTCCAGCGCCGCCTCCAGCGGCCCGGGCGCGGGGCCGGCCAGCGACAGCAGCAGATAGGCCGCCCCGGCCCGCCCCACCGGGCCCAGATCATGGCCATGGACGGCCTGCATGTGCGCAAGGTGATGGGCGGTCATTAGCTCCACCGCGTGCAGATGTCCGGCGTCGGGGCGCAGGGCGGCCTCCAGCACCCGCGGCACCGTCTCCAGGTCGGGCAGCGCGAGCAGCGCGGTGGCCTGCGCGGGCTCCTTCGGCTCCAGCCGCAACGCGGCGGCCGTGACGATCCCCAGCGTGCCCTCGGCGCCGATCATCAGATGCCGAGGGTCCGGGCCCAGCGCCGACTTGATCACCGGCGACAGGTCCGACAGGACCCGCCCGTCGGGGAGCACCGCCTCCAGCCCCAGCACCCGGTGCCGCATCACCCCGTGGCGAAACGCGCTCATCCCGCCGGCGTTGGTCGAGATCATGCCCCCGATGGTGGCGCTGGCCCGCGCGGCGGTGTCAATGCCCGGCTCCAGCCCATGGGCGCCCGCGGCCTCCTGCACAGCGCCCAGGGTCACGCCCGCCTCCACCACCGCCACCCGTGTGTCGGGGTCGAGGCTGCGTATCCGCGACAGCCGCTCGGTGGACAGGATGATCTGCCCCGGCGCGCTGATCGTTCCGCCCACGAGGCCGGTGCGGCCGCCCTGCGGCACCACAGACGCGCCATGCCGCGCGGCCACCCGCAGCACAGTCGCCACCTCCGCCGCCGAACCCGGCCGCACCAGCAGACCTGCCCGCAAATTGTCCGGGTTCCACCCCGGATCGCGCTCCGTCACCGCCCCGCCCGACAGCACCCCCCCGCGCGGCAGCGCGGCCTCCAGATCGCGCAACAGGCTCGGGTCGGCGGCAACGGGTGCGGGCATCGCAGGAACTCCTGATCCGTGACGCGATCCAGGCCGCGCGGTCGCCGCACCCTATGCGCCCGTCCACTGCCGCGCAATTGGCCCGCGCCGCAGCGCGGCGACGAATTCCCCGGCTCGGCGCTTGACACCCTCCCGACCCGTCTGATCAACATTTCCGAAACAGGTTTCCGGATGGCATGCCACCGGACGCCAGACCCGGACGGGCGGGCGCACCGCAGCTTGGCACAGGCAGGGAGGGACAGGCAGGACATGGTCGGCACGGGGGAGGCGCAGGGCGTCCGGGGCGCAGCACGGACATGACGGCCGAGCTGATCCTGACGGGGGGAAAGGTGTGGTGCGGGCTGGGCCTGCCCGATGCCGAGGCCGTGGCCATGGGCGGCGGCCGCGTGCTCGCCACCGGCTCGGCCGAGGAAGTCGCCGCCCTCGAGGGCCCCGACACGCGGGTGATCGACCTCGCCGGCCGCCTCGCCACGCCGGGCATCAACGACGCCCACATGCACCTTCTCCCCTATGGCCTCGCCATGGCCGAGGTGGACCTGCGCCCCAAGGTCGCGCCCACCCTCGACGCGCTGCTGGGCGCGCTGCGCTCGCGCGCCGCGCGCACGCCTGCGGGCGGCTGGGTCGTCGGCCGCGGCTACGACCATTTCCAGCTCGACGTGGGCCGCCATCCGACCCGCGACGAACTCGACCAGGCCTGCCCCGAGAACCCCTGCTACATCGTGCGGACCGACGGCCACCTCGCGGTCGCCAACACCCGCGCCCTGTCGCTGGCGGGCATCGGCGAGAACACCCCCTCCCCCGAGGGCGGCCTGATCGAGCGCAAGGAGGGCCGCCTCACCGGCCTTCTGGCCGAGACCGCCCGCGAGCCGATCATCGAGGTCATGCCCCGCACCACCCCCGAGGCGATGGTCGAGGCCATCGAGCGCGGCGGCCGCGACCTCTGGACCTACGGCATCACCTCGGTGATGGAGGCCGCCATCGGCCTGCGCGACGGCTGGTCCGAGATGGAGGCCTATCGCACGGCCCACGCCGAGGGCCGCCTGCCTGTGCGCGTCTGGGGCACGGTGATGGGCGACAAGGGCCGCACCATCCTCGCGCGCTGCCGCGAAGAGGGGCTGGTGACGGGCGCGGGCGACGACATGTTCCGCATCGGCGGGGTGAAGATCTTCACCGACGGCAGCGCGGGCGGGCGCACCGCGGCGATGACCTGGCCCTATCTGGGCGATGATCCGGCGGACAAGGGCATCCTGTGCATCCCGGACGATGCGGAGGTGGCGTCCATGGTACTGGAGGCCCACCGCGCCGGCTACACCATGGCCATCCACGCCATCGGGGATGCCGCCATCGACCAGGTGCTCGACGCCTACGAGGCGGCGCTGAAAGACACCCCCGACCCCGACCGCCGCCACCGGATCGAGCATTGCGGCTGGCTGCGGCCGGACCAGATGGACCGGATGACGGCCATGTGCGTCCTGCCCGTGCCGCAGCCCGCCTTCCTCTACTATTTCGGCGACCTCTACCTGACGCTCGCGCCCGCCGACAAGGTCGCGGCCTCTCACCCCATGCGCACATGGATCGAGCGCGGGCTGGAGCCCTCGGCCTCCACCGACTGCCCGGTGACCGAGATCGCGCCGCTGCCCAACATCTACACCATGGTGACCCGCCGCACCTCCAAGGGCACCGAGATCGGCCCCGAACATGCGCTGAGCGTTGAGGAGGCGCTGCACGCCTACACATACGCCTCCGCCTATGCCGAGAAGGCCGAGGGCGTGAAGGGCCGGCTTGTGCCCGGCCAGCTGGCCGATGTCGCCGTGTTCGACCGCGATTTCCGCACGGGGCCGCCCGAAGGCATCCTCGAGGCGCAGTGTGACTTGACCGTGCTGGGCGGCCGGGTTGTCTTCGGCAGGGCAGGCTGAGCCGATGGTGCGGTTGCCTGCCCTCCCTGCCGGATCCCGCCCATGCTAGAGACCATTGCCAACCGCCTGCTGCTGTCGATCCCGGTGCTGCTGGGGGTGCTGATCCTCGGCTTCGTACTGGTTCAGGTGGCGCCCGGCGACCCCGCACGGGTCCTGGCCGGCCCCGCCGCGCCCCCCGAGGTGGTCGAGCAGATCCGCCAGCGCATGGGCCTCGACGACCCGCTGGTCGTGCAGTTCATGCGCTACATGGGGCGGCTGATGCAGGGCGATCTGGGCCGCTCGCTGATCTCCAACCGCACCGTCATCGCCGAGTTGAGTTCGGCCATCGGCCCGACCATCGAGCTGATGTTCGCCTGCCTCGTGTGGTCGATCCCGGCGGGCATCGCCATGGGCACGCTGGCGGCGGTGTGGCGCGGGTCGCTGGTGGACCGGGCGATCATGGCCTTCTCGGTCGCGGGCGTCTCGCTGCCGATCTTCTTCATCTGCCTCGTGCTGATCCAGTACATCGGCGTGAAGTGGCAGCTTCTGCCCTTCATCGGGCGCGGCGGGCCGCTCTGGACCGTGGACGGGCTGCGCCACATCGCGCTCCCCGCACTGTCGCTGGGCCTGATCTTCATCGGCCCCGTCGCCCGGATGACCCGCTCCAGCGTGCTTGAGGTGCTGCGGCTCGACCATGTCCGCACCGCCCGCGCCAAGGGCCTCAGCGAAGGGCGGGTGATCCTTCGCCACGGGCTGCGCAACGCGCTGATCCCGGTGATCACCCTGATCGGGCTGCAGGCGGGCTATCTGCTGGGCGGCGCGGTGGTGACCGAGACGATCTTCTCCTACCCCGGCATCGGGCGACTGGCGGTGGGGGCGATCCTGTCCTCGGACTTCCCGCTGGCCCAAGGAACCATCCTGGTGCTCGCGCTCGCCTTCATCCTCATCAACATGATCGTGGACATCCTGTACGCGCTCCTCGACCCCAGGGTGCAGAAGAAATGACCACCGCCGCCGACATCGACAGCACCGCCGACCCCGTCGCTCCGCGCAGGCGCGCCTGGTGGCGGCTCCTGCTGGCCGACCGCGCCGCGGCGCTGGCTCTGTTCCTGCTGACGGTCATCGTGCTGGCGGCGGCGCTGGCGCCCTGGATCGCCCCGCACAACCCCTACGCCAGCAGCCGGACGGTGATGCTGCCGCCGGTGTGGGAGGCGCGTGGGACCTGGAACCACATCCTCGGCACCGACGGGCAGGGCCGCGACATCCTCTCGCGCATCCTCTACGGCACCCGCACGACGCTGATCATCGGCCTCGTGGCGGTGGTGGTGGGGGGCGTCCTCGGCTCGCTGCTGGGCCTTCTGTCGGCCTTCTACAAGCGCATCGACCCCTACATCATGCGGCTGGTTGACATGATGCTGTCCTTCCCCGCGATCCTGCTCGGCCTCGCACTGGTCGCCGTCTTCGGCCCCGGCGTGGTGCCGGTGATCGTGGCGCTGGCCATCGCCACCATCCCCGACTGCGCCCGCATCGCGCGCTCCATCGCGGTGTCGGTCATGGAGCAGGAGTTCATCGAGGCCGGCCGCGCCGTGGGCCTGTCCGACGGTACGCTGTTCGTGCGTTACCTCATGCGCAACTGCATCTCGTCGATCATGATCTTCATCTCGCTGCGCTTCGGGCAGGTGATCCTGATCGGGGCGGCGCTGTCCTTCCTCGGCCTCGGCGCCCGTCCGCCGATGGCGGAGCTGGGCATGATGGCCGCACAGGGCCGCGACTTTCTGCTCTTCGCCCCGCACATCGCCGTCATCCCGTCGGTCGCGATCTTCGTCATCGTGCTGTGCGCCAACATGGTTGGCGACGCGCTGCGCGACGTGCTCGACCCGCGGCTGCGCAGCTGACCCCGTCCACCGCCCCAGAAAGGTTCCCACGGCCATGACCCGCACCCGACAGCTTCTCGCCACGCTTGCTGCAGGCACGGCGCTCGTGCTGCCGGCTCTGGCCGCCGCCCAGGACCTCACCATCGTGCGCGAGGTCGACAGCAACAACTACGACCCGCACATCGCGGTCGCCCGCGCCGCGGCCGAGGTGCTGTTCATGGCCGGCGACACGCTGGTGACCATCACTCCCGACATGCAGGACATCGCCCCGGGCCTTGCGCACAGCTGGGAGGTCTCGGACGACGGCCTCGTCTATACCTTCCACATCCGCGAGGGGGTGCAGTTCTGCGACGGCAAGCCGCTGACGGCCGAGGATGTGGCCTGGTCGCTCAGCCGCTGGGTGGACCCCGAGACCGCCTCCTCCAACGCCTGGCGGGCGGGCGACGTGGCCTCCATCGAGGCGGTGGACACCTACACCGTGGAATACCGGCTGGAGGCGCCGTTTTCCGAGCTTCTCTACCAGCTGACCCAGCATTTCGCGACCATCATCGACCGCGACAACGTCGAGGCGCTGGGCGAGGATTTCGGGATCAACGGCTTCAACGGCACCGGCCCCTTCTGCTTCGAGAGCTGGGCGCCGCGCGACCGGCTGGTCCTGACGCGGCACGAGGCCTATGACTGGGGCCCGCCGTTTTACGAGAACCAGGGTCCCGCGCATCTGGAGCGCATCACCTGGGTGATCGTCCCGGAGGAGAACACCCGCACCGTGGCGCTGCTGACGGGGCAGTCCGACATCAGCCAGTATGTGCCGGCCATCGCGCTGGGCCAGCTGCGCGACGCGCCCAATGTCGAGGTGCAGCGCTCGGACGAGGCGTTCTGGACCTATTTCATGGGCATGAAGATCGACAAGCCCACCGTCAGCGACACGGTGGTGCGCCGGGCCATGAACCTCGCCGTCGATCAGGAGGCGCTGGCCGAGGACATCTATTTCGGCGAGGTGGAGCCCGCCTACAGCTACATCAGCCAGGCCACGCTCGACTGGAATCCCGGGCTCGACGACACGCTGCTGCGCCATGATCCCGAGGCCGCCAACCGGATGCTGGACGAGGCCGGCTGGGAACGCGGCGTCGACGGCATCCGGGCGCGCGACGGGGTGCGGCTGGCGCCGGTGGCCTATGTCTTCGCCGGCTCCACCTGGCAGCGGCTGTCGGAATTCGTGCAGGCCGCGCTTCTGGAGATCGGCGTCGACATGCAGATCGAGGCCTATGACGCCACCGTCGCCTGGGGCCGCCTGGCCACGCAGGAGTTCGACATGTTCGGCCTCAGCTATCCCTACATCTCGGCCGGCGATGCGCTGAACCTCTACTTCCCCTCGCGCAACATCCCCAGCCCGAACCGGATGAACTGGAACGACCCCGAAACCGACCGACTGCTGCAGGTGGGCAAGACCGCACTGGACGACGACACCCGGTCCGCGGCCTATGGCGAGGTGCTGGCCCAGATCCACGATACCGCCGTCTGGATCCCGCTGTTCCACGAGCCGATGTTCATCGCCCATTCCAGCGCCCTCGCGCCCGTGGTGCCGCACAACATGTACGGCTCCGGGCTCTACAAGGGGCTCGACCTGCGCTTCCTCGACTAAACCGGCCACCAAGGCCGGGCGGCCTCTCCAACAGGGAAAGAAGGAGAACGACCATGACCCACAAAAGGCCCCTTCTGGCGACGCTCGCCGCCAGCACGGCGCTCCTGCTCCCGGCTTTCGCCGCGGCGCAGGAGATCACCGTGGTCCGCGAGGTGGACAGTAACAACTATGACCCGCAGCGCTCGGTCGCACGGGCGGCCGCGGAAGTGCTGTTTATGATGGGTGACACGCTGGTGTCGCTGGAGCCCGACATGCAGACCGTCTCCGACGGGCTCGCCCACAGCTGGGAGATTTCGGACGACGGGCTCGTCTACACCTTCCACCTCAAGGAAGGCGTGACCTTCTGCGACGGCAAGCCGATGACCGCCGATGACGTGGTCTATTCGATCAATCGCTGGGTCGACCCCGAGACCGCCTCGCCGGTGGCCTGGCGCGCCGGTGACGTGGACGAGGTGGTCGCGATCGACGACCTGACGGTGGAATACCGCCTCAACGCGCCCTTCTCGGACCTGCTGTATCAGCTGACCCAGAGCTTCGGCACCATCGTCGACCGGGAGAACGTCGAGGCGCTGGGCGAAGACTTTGGCATCAACGGCTTCAACGGAACCGGGCCGTTCTGCTGGGTGGACTGGACCCCGCGCGACCAGATGATCATCGAGCGCAACCCCAACTACACATGGGGCCCCTCCTTCTACGACAACCAGGGCCCCGCCCATCTCGAACGGATCGTCTGGCAGGTCGTGCCGGAATCCTCGACCCGTACCGTCGCGGTGCTGACCGGGCAATCCGACATCACCCAGTATGTCCCGCCCATCGCCATCGAGCAGCTGATCGCCGCTCCCAATGTCGAGGTGGTGCGCTCGGACGAGGCGTTCTGGACCTACTTCATGGGCTTCAAGATCGACAAGGACCCGGTGGCCGACACCGAGGTTCGCATCGCCATGAACCTCGCCGTGGACCAGGAGGCGATCGCCGAGGACCTGTTCTTCGGCATGGTGGAGCCCGCGTTCAGCTATGTCAGCCAGGCGGTGGTGGACTGGGATCCCACCCTCGACGACCGGCTGCTGCGCCATGACGTGGACGAGGCCAACCGCATCCTCGACGAGGCCGGCTGGGAGCGCGGCCCCGACGGCATCCGCGCCCGCGACGGGGTCCGGCTCGCGCCCGTGGCCTACATCTTCGCCGGCTCCACCTGGGGCGGCATCGCCGAGGCGGTGCAGGCCGACCTGCTGCAGATCGGCGTGGCGATGGAAATCCAGGCCTTCGACGCCACCGTCGCCTGGGCCCGGCTTGCGACCCAGGAGTTCGACATGTTCGGCATGTCCTTCCCCTACATCACCGCGGGCGAGACGCTGAACCTGTATTTCCGCTCGCAGAACGTGCCGACGCCGAACCGGATGAACTGGATCGACGAGCGCACCGACGAGCTTCTGCGCACCGGAATGGCCGCCACCGACATGGAGACCCAGCTCGAGGCCTATCACGAGGTGCTGGGCAAGGTGCATGACGAGGCCGTGTGGATCCCGATCTTCCACGAGCCGATGATCATCGCCCATTCCAGCGCCATGGCGCCGGTGGTGCCGCACAACAACTACGGCGCGGGCCTCTACAAGGGCATGGACCTGCGCTTCCTCGACTGACGCAACCGGGGCGGGCCGGTCACCGGCCCGCCCCATCCCCCGCCGCGGCGGGACCGACCCCCTTCACCAGCCGGAGCCCCCATGTCAGACCCCGTCACCGTCATCCGTAACGCCGCCTGGATCGTCGCCTGGGACCCCGATGCCGGGGATGGCGCGGGCGGGCACCGCTATCTGCAGGGTGGCGACGTGGCCTTCGCCGGGGGCGAGATCCTGCAGGTGGGCGGCCGGTATGAGGGCGACGCCGCGGTCGAGATCGACGGGCGCGACCGCCTCGTCAGCCCGGGCCTCGTGAACATCCACAGCCACCCGCTGTCCGAGCCCATGAACAAGGGCTTCCTGGACGAGCTCGGCAGCCCGCGGCTCTACAACTCCTCGCTCTACGAATTCATGCCGCTGTTCCGGCCCGACGACGAAGGCCGCACCGCCTGCACCGAGGTCGGCCTGTCGGAACTCCTGCTGTCGGGCTGCACCACGCTCGTGGACCTCTCGATCCCCTACCCCAACTGGTTCGACCTACTCGACCGCTCCGGCATCCGCGCCGTGGCCGCCCCCATGTACCGCTCCGCCCGCTGGTTCACCAAGACCGGCCACGTGGTCGAATACGAATGGGACGAGGCCGCAGGCCAGGCCGCCATGGACGCGGCGTTGAAGCTGGTGGACGCCGCCAACGCCCACCCCTCGGGCCGCATGTCCGGCATGGTCGCGCCCGCGCAGATCGACACCTGCACCGCCGACCTGATCGCCGACAGCTATGCCGCCGCGCAGGAGCGCCGCGTCCAGTTCCAGATCCACGCCGCCCAGTCCGTGGTGGAGTTCCACGAACTAACGCGTCGCCACGGCAAGACCCCGATCGAGTGGCTGGACAGCCTCGGGGTGCTCAAATGCGGCGCCATCATCGGGCACGGCATCTTCCTCAACGACCACCACTGGGTCCACTGGCCGCAGGCGCAGGATTTCGACCGCCTGCGCTCCTCCGGCGCCGCCGTCGCCCACTGCCCCACCGTGTTCCAGCGCCGCGGCATCGCCATGCGCACCGTCGGCCGCTACCTCCGCGCGGGCATCCCCGTGGGCATCGGCACCGACACCTACCCCCACAACATGCTCGAGGAGCTGCGCAACGCGCTCATCAACTCGCGTCTGCTGTCGGGCGACCCCTACGACCTGCGCACCTCCGACATCTTCGACGCCGCCACCACGGGCGGCGCGGCGATCCTTGGCCGTTCCGACATCGGCCGCCTCGCCCCGGGCGCCAAGGCCGACCTGTTCCTCGCCGATGTCACCCACCCCGCCATGCGGCCCGTGCGCGACCCGCTCCGCAGCCTGATCTATGTCGCCGCCGAACGCGCCGTGCGCGACGTGTTCGTGGACGGCCGGCAGGTCGTGCGCGACGGCACCTGCCTCGCCTTCGACCTTGCGGACGCCACCGCCCGGCTGGAGGACGCCCAGCGCCGCGCCGAATCCGCCTTCAAGCAGCTCGACTTCGCCGGGCGCCACCACACCGAGGCCTCACCCCTCACCTTCCCGGTGGCATGATGGCGGAGGCGCCCATTCTCAGCGTCGAGGACCTGCGCGTCGAATTCGGCGTGGACCGCAATGTGTTCCGCGCCGTGGACGGGGTCAGCTTCTCGGTCCGCCGCGGCCAGACCCTCGGCATCGTGGGTGAGTCCGGCTGCGGGAAATCCGTCACCTCGCTCGCCATCATGCGCCTCGTCTCCGTCCCGCCCGGGCGCTATGCCGGGGGCCGGGTCACGTTCGACGGCCAGGATCTTCTGAAGCTGCCGGAATCGAAGATGCGCAGCCTCCGCGGCGGCCGCATGGGCATGATCTTCCAGGAGCCGATGACCTCGCTCAACCCCGTCTACACTTGTGGCGACCAGATCATCGAGAGCCTCAAGGTCCACCGTAACCTCTCACCCCAGGCTGCCCGCGACCGCGCCATCGAGCTGTTCGACCTCGTGGGCCTGCCCTCGCCCTCCAAACGCGTGGACGACTACCCCCATCAACTGTCGGGCGGCCAGCGCCAAAGGGTGATGATCGCCCTCGCCCTCGCCAACGACCCCGACCTTCTGATCGCCGACGAGCCCACCACGGCGCTCGACGTCACCATTCAGGCCCAGATCCTGGAGCTGATGAAGGATCTGCAGGACCGCACCGGCACCGCCATCCTGCTCATCACCCATGACCTCGGGGTGGTGGCGGAAACCTGCGACGAGGTGGTGGTGATGTACGCCGGCACCGTGGTCGAACAGGCCCCTACCTCGGCGCTCTTCGGCGACCCCCAGCACCCCTACACCATCGGCCTCATGGCCGCCGTGCCCCGCATCGACGTGGACGCCGACCGTCTGGCCACCATCGAAGGCTCGGTGCCGCCACCCTGGCAGGTCCTCAAGGGCTGCCGCTTCGCCTCCCGCTGCCCGCTGGCGGACGACCGCTGCCGCAACGAACCGCCCCCCCTACGCGCCATCGCGCCCGCCCACCGCGTCGCCTGCTGGCACGCCCCCATCGACGGAGCCATGGCATGACCGCATTGCTGGAGGTCGAGGGGCTGACCAAGCATTTCCCCGTCCGCCGCGGCCTCCTGCGCCGTCAGGTCGGCAGCGTGCAGGCCGTGACCGACGTCAGCTTCTCGGTCGGCGCAGGCGAGACCCTGGCCATCGTGGGCGAATCCGGCTGCGGGAAATCCACCACCGGCCGCGCGCTCCTGCGCCTGATCGAGCCCACCTCCGGCGCGGTGCGGCTTGAGGGCACCGACCTCATGACCCTCTCGCCCGGACGCCTGCGCGAGATGCGCAAGCGCATGCAGATCATCTTCCAGGACCCCTACGGCTCGCTCAACCCGCGCATGACGGTGCGCGAGGTCCTCTCCGAACCGCTGCTGCTGCATGGCGTGGCCACCCAGTCGACCCTGCAGGCCAAGGTGTCCGAGGTCCTGAAGCTCTGCGGCCTCTCCTCCTTCCACGCCGAACGCTACCCGCATGAATTCTCGGGCGGCCAGCGCCAGCGCGTCGGCATCGCCCGAGCGCTGGCCACCCGCCCCCGGCTGATCGTCTGCGACGAGCCCGTCTCGGCGCTCGACGTCTCGGTCCAGGCGCAGATCGTCAACCTGCTGCAGGACCTGCAGAAACAGCTCGGCGTGGCCTATGTCTTCATCTCCCACGACCTCGCCGTGGTGCGCCACATCGCGACCCGCGTCGCGGTCATGTATCTCGGCCGGATCGTGGAAGAGGCCCCCGCGGCCGAGCTCTTTGCCGCCCCCCTCCACCCCTACACCCGTTCGCTGATCGCCGCCGCCCCGCGCCCCGACCCGAGTGCGGGCCGCGTCCACGCCAGCGTCGAGGGCGACCTGCCGAGCGCCATGAACCCGCCCTCGGGCTGCGCCTTCCACCCCCGATGCCCGCTGGCGGTGGACCGGTGCCGCACCGAACGCCCTGCGCTGCGCCGCATCGGGGCGACGAACGTCGCCTGCCATCTCGCCGAACCCAGCCCCGAGCGCGCCGAGACCCGGCCGCTGGACGCCACAACCCCGCTCGCGCGCCGCCTTGCGGTGCTCGCCACCGCCCGCGCGCGCAAAAAGGAGACGACCCCCGCATGAACGGCGCCGAAAGTCTGGTCCGCACCCTCCACGGGGCGGGCGTCGAGCTGTGCTTTGCCAATCCCGGCACCTCCGAGATGCAGTTCGTGGACGCGCTCGACCGCACGAACCTGCTGCGCTGCGTGCTCGGGCTGTTCGAGGGCGTGGTGACCGGCGCGGCCGACGGCTATGCCCGCATGGCCGGCAAGCCTGCCGTGACGCTGTTGCACCTTGCCCCCGGTCTGGCGAACGCAGGCGCCAATATGCACAACGCCCGCAAGGCGCGCACGCCGATGCTCAACCTCGTGGGCGACCACGCCGTGCGGCATCTGGCCTATGAAGCGCCGCTGACCGGAGACGTGGCCGGCGCCGCCGGCCCCTTCTCCGACTGGGTCCGCACCGCCACCCACGCCGCCACCATCGCCCAGGACGCCGCCGACGGCCTCGCCGCCGCCATGTCCAAACCCGGACAGGTCGCGACCCTCATTGCCCCCGCCGACATCGGCTGGGACGAGGGCGGCGTGGTTGCCGCCCCCGTGGCCCCCACGCCGCCCCGCGCCCCCGACCCTACTACCGTGGACGCGGCCGCCGCGGCCCTCGGCCCCGACACCCTCATCCTCGCCGGCGGCGCGGTGCTGGAGGATACGGCCGCGCTGGAACTGCTGGCCGGGATCGCGGCGAAGACCGGCGCCGCGCTGATGGCCCCCACCTCCAACCGCCGGATGGAGCGGGGGCTGGGCCGCGCCAACCTGCCCAAGATCCCCTACCCTGTGGACATGGCGCTGCCGCTGCTGGCGCGCTTCCGCCGCGCCATCCTGATCGAGGCGCAGGCGCCGGTGGCCTTCTTCGCCTATCCCGACCGCCCCAGCCTGCTGCTGCCCGAGGGCTGCGGGGTCATCCAGCTTGCGGATTTCGACCAGGACGGCCCCGCCGCCGTCGCAGCATTGGCGGAGACATGCGGCGCCCGCGCGGTCGTGCCGCCCGACGCGCCGAAGCCCGAGGCCCCCTCGGCCGGGCCCATCTCGCTGGACAAACTCGCCGCCGCCATCACCGCAGCCCTGCCAGAAGGCGCCATCGTGATCGAGGAGGGCAACACCGCGGCCCGCGACGTCAGTCCGCTGGTGCCGGGCGCCGCGCCCTCCTCCTGGCTCTCGATCACCGGCGGCGCCATCGGCATCGGCCCTCCGCTGGCGCTGGGGGCCGCCATCGCCTGCCCCGACCGCCCCGTGGTGGCCTTGCAGGCCGACGGCTCGGCCATGTACACGATCCAGGCGCTCTGGACCCAGGCGCGCGAGTGCACCAACGTGACCACCATCATCTTCGCCAACCGCGGCTACGAGATCCTGAAGATGGAACTGGCCAAGGTTGGCGCCAACCCTGGCCCCAGCGCGCTCGCCATGCTCGAGATGACCGGGCCGGAGGTGGATTTCGTCAGCCTGGCCCGCGGCATGGGCGTCCCCGGCCGACGGGTCGAGTGCGCGGCCGAGCTGTTCCGCACCCTCCGGGCCGCCGTGGACACCCCCGGCCCCTATCTGATCGAAGCCGCCCTCTGACGCGGACCAAAGGAGACCCCATGCGCGAAATCGTCATCGGCGCGGCCCAGATGGGCCCCATCCAGAAGGCCGACCCCCGCGAGGCCGTCGTGGCCCGCATGCTGGCCCTGCTGGAGGAGGCGGCCAAGGCCGGCTGCACCCTCGTCGTCTACCCCGAGCTGTGCCTGACCACCTTCTTCCCCCGCTGGTACCACGAGGACCGGGCCGAGGCCGATCACTGGTTCGAGGCTTCCATGCCCAACGACGCCACCCGGCCGCTCTTCGACCGCGCCCGCGACCTCGGCGTCGCCTTCAGCCTCGGCTACGCCGAACTCACCCCCGAAGGCCGGCACTTCAACACCCAGATCCTCACCGACCGCGAGGCCCGCATCATCGGCAAGTACCGTAAGGTCCACCTGCCCGGCCATGTTGAATGGGACCCCGACCGCACCCACCAGCATCTCGAAAAACGCTATTTCGAGCCCGGCGACCTCGGCTTCCCCGTCTGGCGCTCGCAGAATGCCGTCATGGGCATGTGCATCTGCAACGACCGCCGCTGGCCCGAGGTCTACCGCGTCATGGGCCTGCAGGGCGTCGAACTGGTCATGCTCGGCTACAACACCCCCACCGTGAACAGCCAGTCCGGGGACGAGGGCCTGGAAAAGCGCCTCTACCACTCGGACCTCGGCATGTGCGCGGGCGCCTACCAGAATTCCACCTGGGTGGTGGGCGTGGCCAAGGCCGGCAACGAGGACGGCCACCCACTGATGGGCGGCAGCATCATCGTGGACCCCGACGGCATGGTCGTCGCCCGCGCCACGTCCGAGGACGACGAGCTGCTCGTCCACGCCTGCGACATGGACAAGTGCACCTTCGGCAAGACCACCATCTTCGACTTCGCCCGTCACCGCCGGATCGAGCATTACGGCCTGATCTGCTCGCAGACCGGCGCGGTGCCGCCCCCATGACCCACGACCTCGTCATCCGCGGCGGAACCCTCGCCACCGCCGCCGACCGTTTCAACGCCGACATCGGCATCACCGGCGGCCGCATCGCGGCCCTCGGCCACGAGCTGCAAGGCGCGGACGTGATCGACGCCACTGCCAAGCTCGTGCTGCCCGGCGGGATCGAGGCGCACTGCCACATCGCCCAGGAGAGCGCCACCGGCGGTATGACCGCCGACGACTACCGCACCGGGTCCATCAGTGCTGCCTTCGGCGG
>SKMM01000291.1 GCA_007121055.1 Paracoccaceae bacterium
GGCTGATGGCCCGCGCGGCCTGCTTCACCAATTGCTGGACCGCGGCGGTGCCCTGCGGGCCGTCCCGGGCCTCGCTCCTGACCGGGCTTTACGCCTTCAACCACCGCGCCATCCGCAACGGCACGCCGCTGGCGCGCCACCATGCCACCCTGGGCACCGAGCTGCGCCGCGCCGGCCTCGAGCCGATGCTGTTCGGCTATTGCGACATCGCGCCCGACCCCACCGGCCGCGACCCCGAAGACCCCGACTTCGCGACCTACGAGCTGCCCACCGCCGGCTTCCGCGAGCTTCTGGCCATGCGCATGGAGGCGCCGCTGGAGTGGGTCGCCCATCTGCGCGCCCGCGGCCACAACCTGCCCCGGCCAATGCCCGAGGCCTGGCCTGCGCTCCATCGCCCCGTCGGCGACGGGCCCCGGGCGCCCGCGCTCTATGCGGCCGCCGACAGCGACACGGCCTTCCTGACCGACCGCGTGCTCGAGGCGCTGGAGGCCCGGCGCGATCACCCCTGGGTCGCGCATGTGACCTATCTGCGCCCGCACCCGCCGCTCGTGGCGCCCGCGCCCTACAACACTCTGGTGGCGGCCGACGCCGTCCCGGCCGCGAGCCCACCGCCCGCGACCGAGCATCCCTTCCGCCGCGCCTGGTTTTCGGCCCCGGCGCATATGGGCCTGTTTCACGGGTACGACGGACATGCCGAGCGGCTGCAGCCGGCCACCATACAGGCCCTGCGCGCGGTCTATCTCGGGCTGGTGGCGGAACTCGATCACCACCTTGACCGGCTGCTGGACTGGCTGGATGCCACCGGCCAGAGCGACCGGACCCTGATCGTTCTGACGGCCGACCATGGCGAGATGCTGGGCGACCAGGGTTATTGGGGCAAGGACAATGTGCTGGCGCCGGCCCATCGGGTCCCGCTGGTCATCGCCGGGCCGGGGGTTCGGCCCGGAGCCCGGCCGGGACTGACCGGGACCATCGACGTCGCCCCCACGATCCTCGACTGGCTCGGACGGCCGGTGCCGGCGGCGATGGACGGCCGCTCGCTGCTCCCGGCGCTGGGCAGTCCGGAGGCGCCGTCGGCCGATGCGGCCCTCACCGAGATCGACTTCGCCGAACCTGACCGGCCGACCCGCTTCCAGACGGCACTGCATCTGCCCGAGCACCGCGCCAACGCGGCGATCCTGCGCACCGACCGCTGGAGTTACGTGCATTTCAACGGCGGCGTCCCGCCGATGCTGTTCGACCGCACGGCCGATCCGGACGAGCGCCACGACCTCGCCGCCGAGCCCACCGCCGCCGGCACCATCAACGCCCTCCGCGCCACCCTCATCGACCTGCGGATGACCCGCGCCGACCGCCGGCTGACCGGCCACAGCTTCGGTATCGGCTGAGGCGCCGCATCAGCTGCAGGGCAAGGCTGATGTCCCGCGGCGGGCGGGTGCGGATTTCCTCGGTATGACCAAGGGGCGCGATCAAGGGATCGGACATCGGACCTGCGCGGCGGAAGGTGGCACGCGACCTGTCCCAGTCCACGACGCGTGTCCCGGGCGTTGGGTTCGGTTTCGGGTTCGCCCGGCTGCGGCAGCCCATGGCGTCCGGGCTGTGATCCCGGACCTCGGCACGCTCAGGCCTGCGCTTGCGAGGGGCCGACGGGTCGCGCCTCGGGCGCGATGTCGGCCGGCGCCCAGGCGTTCAGGCGGCCCATGCGCGGGGTCTTCTTGTGCTGGTGGCGGTCCATGCGGCGCAGCACGTCGCGCAGGAACGCGATGCCCTCTGGCGCCGCTTTTAGCGCAAGCTGGAGGCCGAGGGCGTCATCGGCCCGGGGCTTACCCCCAAGGGGCTGCGGCACACGGTGGCCACGACGCTGCGCGAGGCCGGGCGCGATGAGCGCAGCATTGCCGACCTGCTGGGCCAGAAAACCCCCGCCATGGCGCGCCACTACAGCCGCGACGCCAACCTCGCCGCGAAGAACCGCAAGACGGTGCTGGCGCTGGAGCGGGCGAACAAATCGAGGGCGAAAGTTGTCAAACCTTCCGCCGAAAAGAGTCAAACTTGACCGGAGAGGAGACCAGAGAAAATGAAAATTGCCAACAGCTGCAAGAGGTTGGCGTGGTGCCCGGGGGCGGATTTGAACCACCGACACGAGGATTTTCAGTCCACTGCTCTACCCCTGAGCTACCCGGGCACGGGTGAGGGCGATCCCTCGGGTGAGGGTCGGATAGCGGAGGCTTGGGCGGCTGTCCAGAGGGGGCGGCGGAAATTGCGCGAGGGGGGCGGGCGGGGGTCAGGGATCCGTGGCCGCGACCTCGGCCAGCGCGTCGGACAGGGGGCGGCGCTGGGGGCCGTCGGCGGCCTCGGCGAGCCATCGGGCATAGCCCGGGGCGCGGGCGCGCCAGTCTGCGTCGGTCAGGGCGTACCAGGCGGTGTCACGGTTGCGGCCCTTGACCACGAGGTGGTTGCGGAAGATGCCCTCGAAGGCGAAGCCCAGCCGCTCGGCCGCCCGGCGCGAGGGAGCGTTGAGGGTGTCGCATTTCCACTCGACGCGGCGGTAGCCGAGGTCGTCGAAGAGCCGGCGCAGGATCAGCACCACGGCCTCGGTCGCGGCGGTGGTGCGCTGCAGGCGGGGCGAGAAGCGGATGTGGCCGATCTCGGCGGTGCCGTGGTCGGGCTGGATGCGGTGCAGGGCGAGGACCCCGGCGGGGCCTGTGCGGTCGAGGATGGTGAAGAACAGCGGGTCGCTGCGCCCGGCGTGGCGGTCGGCCCAGGCGCGGTAGGCCTCGGCGTTCAGGAACGGGCCGTAGCCCATCCAGGTCCAGCCGGCGTCGTCGCCCACCAGCGTGGCGTAGAGGTCGGCGGCATGGCGGCGGGGGTTCAGCGGTTCGAGCGTGCAGTGGCGGCCCGGCAGCGGGCGCGCGGGCGGCAGGGGGCGCGCGGTCCAGTTCGGCAGGGGAGTACCCAGCACTGGCGTCATGCGGGGCGTCCCGCAGGCTGGGCATCGATCTCGGCCATCAGGGCGGCGAAGCGCGCAAGGAACGCCGCGCGGACCTCCACCGGCGGGCGCAAGATCAGGCGACGGCTGTCCGCCAGCCCGGGATCGGGCCGGCCGAAGAAGCGGTCGGCCTCGGGCGTCGCGAAGCCCGCAAGCTGCGTGGCCTCGAGCCAGGCGGACAGCCTGTCGGCGGCCTTGATGGCGCGCCCGATGCGCAGGGGCAGTTCCGCGGGCAGGCCGAACCGCAGCCGGATGGCGGCGGCGAGCCGGGCCTCCAGCACGCCGTAATCCGAACCGACCGCGGCCTTCACCGGGCTGATCATGTCGCCGATCACATATTCGGGCGCGTCGTGCAGCAGCGCCGCCAGCCGCCAGCGGGCCGGCGACGCGGGCTGGGCGCGGGCGAACAGCTCCTCCACCAGGATCGAATGCTCGGCCACCGAATAGGGCCAGTCGCCCAGCGTCTGCCCGTTCCAGCGCGCGACGAAGGCGAGGCCATGGGCGATGTCCTCGATCTCGATGTCGAGCGGCGTGGGGTCGAGCAGATCGAGCCGGCGGCCCGACAGCATCCGTTGCCACGCCCGGGGCCGGGTTTGCAGTGACTTGCCCATGGGTGCACCTCCTGGGCCCTCGCTAGGCCCCCTTGGCGCGACAGGCAAGCGGTCTGGACCGGAAGCCCGGGTCGGGATGGGGCGCCCGAATTTCCACGAAGAGATTTGCGCCGCACGCGGGGGGGCGCCGGTCGTCCGTCAGGGCGACGGCGGTCCGTCCGGATCGCGCTGCTCGGTCGGGGCGGGGTGCAGGCCGTAGGGGGCCACGAGGCGCCAGACATGGGCGGGCACCATGTTCTTGACCTTCGCCGGGTGGGCGCGGCGCAGGTGCAGCACCGTCTCGATGGCCTTCATCTCGACCCGGGCGCGGGCGAATTCGAGGCCACGCGGGCCGATCCGCGGCTGCAGGAAGGCGGCGATGGGGCGTGCCCAGTCGGGCATGGCGCGCAGGGGCAGGCCGCCCGCGGCGCGCTCGGTGTTCTTGAGAAAGCCTGCGACCGGGGCGCGGCGCTTGCCCTTGTCGGTAAAGGGGCGGGTGGAGAGCCGGCCGTCGAGAAGCGCCAGCAGCTCCGCGCCACGGTCGTTGCGGACGATCACCCACTGGTCGCCGTCGCCGGCCATGTAGCCCACGGTGATGTCCGCCAGCCGGTTGGTGTAATCGACGCAGGTCTTGCAGGTCATGGGAAAGAAGTCGCCCGGCAGTTTCGAGATCGGCAGCCGGAGGAACGGGATGGTGCGCGCAGGCCGGCCGTCGTCGAAGCGCAGCTCCAGCCGGTAGTCGGCGCGGAACTCGAGGTAAGAGATGGTCTCGGGCCGGTCGTCCAGCAGGTCGAGGAAGACATGGAAGTTCTCGGTCGTGGTATTGTCGGAACAGGGCGTACCAATGGCGTAGATCCGCTCGAACCCCAGCTCGGCCTCCAGTGCGCGCAGGGCGTAGACCTGGCAGGGGATGCCGACCATCGCCACCCGCCGGTGGCCGGCCGCGCGGGCAGGCTCCAGGAGCGCCACCACCGGAGCGTAGCCCATGCGCATGCCGCGGCACTGCGCGAGCGCGGCGGGATCGGTGACGATCACCGGCAGGGGCTTCCAGCGGTCCTGGGGGTCGGGGGCCACGGTCAGGACGGCATCCACCGCGCCGGTCTCCAACAGCCGGGCGGCGAGCGCCGTGGTGATGCCGGTCCATTGCGCGCCCTCGGCCGGGGGGTCCAGCCGGGCGCGGTGCATGGCGAGATAGGGTCCGAAGAACCCCTCCTCCGCCCGGTCGGGATCGGCGGCGCGGCCATGGGCCGCCCGCTCCAGCGCCGGATAGTCGGGACGGATGAACTGACAGGCCCGCCCGCAGGCCTTGCCGTCGCCCATGCGCGAAACCCCGCAATCGGTGCACAGCCCCTCGCGGGCCGCCCCGCCCAGCGTCGGCGTGGACAGGCCGGGGACATCGGTTTGCGCGGGGGCGTGGGCGGGGTCGAGCGGCATGGAACCCTCCTGAGGCGGACAAAGACGCGCAGAAGTGTCAACCATTCCTGACACCCTGTCCACCCC
>SKMM01000016.1 GCA_007121055.1 Paracoccaceae bacterium
GATCCCCCGCTCGAGCATCAGCGCGAGGCCCAGCACCGCCTGGGCGGTGGCCGGGCGCACCGATTCGCGGATCAGGCAGTGCACCAGCGCCTCGTAACAGCGCAGCGCGTCGAGGCCGGTGCTGGACAGGCCCAGCGCATGGGGCAGCAGCCCGCCGCGCCCGGTGTCCGTCAGCCAGCCCACCAGCGCTGCGTGATAGTCCGACACGAGGCCGGTGTCGTGCATCGCGCGGGCCATCGCCGACGCCTCGGCCTGCAGGGTGGGGTCGTCGGCGGCATCGAGCCGGCGCAGATAGGCCTCCAGCCCCGGATCGTCGCGGCTGAGGCCCGAGGGACCGAACAGCGCGCTGATCAGGCGGTCGGCACCCAGATGCGCCTCCCCCGGCGCGAGGCGACCCTGCGCCAGCGCCACGGCGATCTGGGTGATCATGGATTTGATGGGATCGACCTGCAGCGGGCGCTGGGACAGCAGCCGCCAGACCTCGTCCACCAGCGGCGCCAGCAGATTCCCGGCGCCGAGTTCGGACATCAGGAAGGCCAGCAGCCGGTCCACCGCCGCGCCGAACCCATGGGCGGCCTGCCGGTCGGCCTCGGCCATGGCCCCCGACAGCCGGTCGAGATTCAGCGCCAGCACCTGCGTCAGGAAATGATGCGCATGCTCGGCGGGCACCGAGGCGCTCGCCTCCTCCTTCGCCGCGCGCAGCAGACGCAGCAGGCTGAGGCATTCCAGCACCACCGTGGGCGCGTCGCCATGGCGCAGCGTGTTGCCCACGAGCCCCGGCAGCAGCGCCGCCGGCGTGGCCCAGTCGGTGCCGGCAAAGAGCCCCGCCCGCTCCAGCGCACCCGCCCGTTCGGCCAGCGCTGGCACCCCCGAGGGATGCCGCAGCACCCGACCGGCCGCGTCGATCACCCGACCGCTGTAGGCCAGCTTCGCCGCCGGGGAGGCGCCCGCCAGCTGCGCCGTCTGCCGGTCGAGATTGCGCAGGGGCGCGTCCAGACCGGCACTCTCCGTCATCGTCATGCTGCGCCCTTCTGGCTGCCCTTAACCGAACCCTTACGCCTCAGACGTAAAAATCCAGTTCCTCTTGCGCCTTGAGAAGGTCCCGCATGCGGTGGGGGTCCTCGCCGAAGAAATAGACCAGACCCCAGTGGGTGCCGAAGGCGGTGCGCTTGGTGACCTTCTGCTCCATCGGCGGGGCGAGTTCGTGGAACTCGAAATAGGGGTCGTTCTCGGTCTCGGGCGGCATGCTCAGCTCGCTGACCACCCGACGGCGGGGATAGACGCCGAAACAGCCGGCATGTCCAGTGGCATCCTTCACCGGCGTGGGGAAGAAGGCGTCCAGCTCCTCCTGCGTGGCCTTGGGGTCGAAGGCCAGCACCAGCGCCTGATAGGCGTTGAAGCCATAGGCGCGCTCCATCAGCTCGAAGGCGTTGAAGCCCGGCGGACGGTAGGCGACCTCCCCGAAATACATCGTCCCGTCGTTGGTCACGAAATACTCGGGGTGGATGAAGCCGAAGTCGATGTCGAAGACCTCGATCAGCTTCTCGATCTCCTGGGTGATGCGGCCGCGCCACTTCTCCAGTTCGGGCGTCGCGGGCACGAATACCGAATAGCCCAGCGTGACGTATTCCGAGATGTTCAGGAACTGGATCTTGCGGTCCTTGATCCAGGCCTCCACCGCGAATTCCCAGCCATCCAGATGGCTTTCCAGCAGCGCCGGAAACTCGTCGTCGGCGATGGCCGCGACGTCGTCGGGCGTGCGGATCACCCGATGACCCAGACAGCCGGCCTTGTCGAAAGCCTTGAAGTGGATCGGGTCGTTGGGGTCCCCGTCGAGCTTGAGCAGCGTCTGGTTGACCCGCTTGAGGAAGCGCATGACGTCGGTCTGGTCCATCGCCTCCTCGAAGATGCCCACGCGAATGCCGCCCAGCTGCGCGCGCCGCTTCATCAGCGACTTGTCGCGGAACAGCATCGACTGGCCGAGGATGCGCGGGTTCTTCATCAGCACCGAATTCACCGCGCCGGCCCACTCGACGGTCTCCTCGAAGAGCGGGATGGCCACGTCCACCCCCATCTCCTGCAGCCGTTCGGCCAGCTCCATGGAGCGGTCGTTGACCCGCTCGAAATCCCAGCTCAGGAAGGGGATGTCATGGGTCTTGGCATACTCCTCGGCCCAGTCCGGGGCCACGATCACATACCGGCGGTCGAATTTCTCCAGCGCATCGATGCAGCGCAGGCTCCAGCCGAAAATGGCGACAAATCCCTTGGTCTCGTCCTTGCGAGTCACCGAGTCTCCTCTCGTCTTGCCTCATTGGTTGATCAACAAGACTAAGCATTTCGACGGAAATCACAACCCACTACACAGCCAACATCCGAGATTGCCACTTTTTTTCTATTTATATCAGAAAGATGCCGGCACACCACCGGCCCGAACCTCAGGGCATGGCCCCCGGGCGGCAAAAAACTGCTTAGGCAAACTAAGGACATGGGCCGGTCCGGCGGGGCCTTCCTCAGTACGTCAGCACCGGCGTCATCCGCGCATGGCGCGGCTCGGCAGCCTCGCGCACCAGGAAATCGCCAACGTCGCGCCGCGCGATCAGCCCGTTGCGCCAGCTGTCGGGGCTGACCAGCACCTGATACCGCCCGCCCCCGCAGCCGCGCGTCAGGATCGTCGGACGCACGATCAGCCAGTCGAGGTCGCTGGACCGGATGATCTCCTCCTGCCGGTCCTTGTCGGCATAGGCGGTGCCCAGCACCAGCCGATGCGCCGCCCGCTCGGGCAGGCTCATCGCCTGCCGGCTGTCGCCCGCGCCGAAGCCCGTGACCGCCACCAGCCGCCGCACCCCCGCATGCTCCATCGCGGGCACCAGCACCGACGTGGCCCTCGAGAACAGGTCGATGGGCGTGACCATGCGCTGCAGGCTCGGCGCCACACCCAGCGCCTGGATCACCGCGTCCACCCCGTCCAGCGCCGCCGGCAGCGCCGTGGCGTCGGTGGCATCCAAGCTGCGCGCCTCCAGCAGCGGGTGGTCGATCCCGATCCGGTCGGCGCCGCGCGCCACCGCCCGCACCCGGTGCCCGGCCCGCAGCGCCAGCCGCACCGCCTCCAGCCCGATGCCGCCGCTCGCCCCGATGATCAGCAGATGCCGCATGCCGCCCCCGATTGCCGCCCCGCCGGCCAGCTATGGCGCGCCGCCCAGACATCAAGCGCCGTCCTCACCCCTCTGTCCGCATCCCGCCCAGCCGCGACAGCAGCGCAGCCCCGCTGCGGATGCCCGCGTGGAACAGCTCGATCGAGAGGTTCTCGTTCGGCGCGTGGTTGGCCTCGTCGGCATTCGCATAGGGCGTCACGAAGGCCGGCACGCCCAGGATCTGCGTGAAGACGTAATCCGGCAGGCTGCCGCCAAAGGACGGCACCACCAGCGGCGCCTCGCCCCGCGCCAGCCGCAGCGCGTCCGCCACCACCGCGGTATAGGGCGAGTCGATGGGCGTGCGCGAGGGCAGCATGCCGCCGCGGCCGATCACCTCCACCTCCGGGGCGTGGCGCGCGACATGGGCGCGCACGCAGTCGAGCACCTGATCGGGCGTCATGTCGGGCACCAGCCGCACGTCGCATTTCGCCACCGCCGCGCAGGGAAGCACGGTCTTTGAGCCCGGCCCCCCATAGCCGCCATGCAGCCCGTTGATGGTCAGCGTGGGGTGGAACATCAGCCGGTCGTGGAACGCCCGCCCCTCGGGGGCATCGAGCCGCACCAACCCCATCTCGGCCAGATAGCCGGGGATATCCACCGGCAGCGACTCGGCCGCCGCCCGCTCGGCGTTGCTGGGGGGGCGGATCGGATCGTGCAGCCCCTCGATGGTGATGCGCCCGTCGGGGGTCTTCATCGTCGCCAGCAGATGCACCAGCGTCCAGATCGCGTTGGGCATCAGCCCGCCATGGTTGCCCGAATGCGCGTCCGTGCGGCCCGTCCGCACCACGAGGTCGAACCCGACCATCCCCCGCACCCCGAGGCTCAGCACCGCCCGGCCCGACGGGTGCAGCGGCCCGTCCGCCGTCACCACCAGATCGGCCCGCAGCCGGTCGGCGTGGTCGCGCACGAACTGCGCGATCTGGGGACTGCCGATCTCCTCCTCGCCCTCCAGCAGGACGATGACGTTGCAGGGCAGCCGCCCATGCACCGCCAGATGCGCCTCCAGCGCCAGAAGCTGCGCGAAATGCTGGCCCTTGTTGTCGCCCGCGCCCCGGGCATAGATCCGCCCGTCACGGATGGTGGGCTCGAAGGGCGGGCTGACCCAGGCCTCCAGCGGGTCGGGCGGCTGCACGTCGTAATGGCCATAGAGCAGCACCGTGGGCGCGCCCGCCACGTCCGACCGGCGGCCCAGCACCATCGGGTGGCCTGCCGTCGGCACCGCCTCGGCCTCCATCCCCAGCCGCTCCAGCATCTCCACCAGCAGCCCCGCCACCTCCCGGATGCCGATGTCATGGGCGCTGATGCTGGGGTGGCGGAGGTAGTCCATCAGCCGCTGCAGATGGGCGTCGCGATGGGCGTCGATATGGGCGAGGACCGCCGCGAGGTCCGGTGCAGGCTCCGTCGAAAGATCCGTCATGGCGCGCCTTGTACTGAGGTCCCGGGCCGGGGTCGGGCCCCGTCCGCGCCGCCCAACCGGTCCCAGATCGCCCGGAGTGTCAAGCCGCGGTCCGCCCCCGAAACGGCGCACCCTCCTCCCTCAGACGCGCTGCCGTCCTCGGCACGCGTGCCGCAGCGAGGGGCCGCCTGTGCGGGTCAATCTCTGGCGTCGAAGACGGCTCCGCACCGGATGTTCGAAAGTCGTCCGGCTCCGGGCTCAGGCCACCAGCCGCCCACCCTCATGGCCCGCGATCCGGAGGGGCAGGATGCGGCCCACCGGAGCGGGATTGCGCAGGGCGACCTCGGTGAACTGCTCGGTCCGGCCCATGCCGGGGCTCTCGGTCAGCACGCGGTGCGCGCGCCCGGCCTGCGCGGTCAGATGCCGTTCCAGCGCCCGCGCGCCGGCCTCGCGCAACCGGGCGGCGCGGGCGCGGATCGCATC
>SKMM01000032.1 GCA_007121055.1 Paracoccaceae bacterium
GCACCTCCACCCCCTCGGCCCGCCGCAGCCGCGCCGCCAGCGCTCGCGCCGGGCCACTGTCGCGGTCGGCCACGGCGCTGCGCCACCAGGCCGCGGCGGCCTCTCCCCTCGTCTCGGTCATGCGGCCTTCTCCTTCCTGCGCTCCGGCACCGGCAGGCCGAGCGCCATGAAGGCCACCCCGCCGATCTTTCCATGGCCCGCGAAGCTGGCCGTGAGGTTGCGACGCGCCGCGACGATGGCTGCCTGATCCTTGGTGTCGCGGTCGGCCAGCCCGGGGAGGGCGTGGCGATCGAACAGCGCCAGGGCCACCCCGCGCAGATCCTCCAGCCATCCGCGGGCAGCGGCATCCGGATCCCCAGCCATCGCCGCGATGCGCGCCTCGAAGGCGCCCTGGGTGGACAGGAAGAACTCTTCGCGCGCGGCCTCCCGCGCCGCCCCCTCGGCCAGCACCGTGGCGAGGGCGCCCCGCAGCGCCACCGCCAGCCCCTCGGCCGCCGTCACCATGCCCTCGATCCGGGCCATCAGATCGGCCGGGGGCGCGATCAGCGGTGCGCGGGAGAAGGCGAAGTCGCGGGGCTTCATGTTGTCCATCGCCCATCCGGCCACGATGATCTGGGCCGGGTTGCGGGACCGCTGCTGCCAGAGCTCCACCACCCCGGCCCGTCGCGCCGTATCGTCCTGCGACGCGCGCGGCAGCGTCACCCCGAGCCAGTTGCGGTAGCCGAAAGCCCCGGCCCTCGGGTGGCGCGGCAGCAGCTCGGCTCCCGCCTTGATGCGATAATGCGGCGTGAGCGGATGCTCCCAGCCTGCGTAGTTGGTTCCATTGGGCTTCTGCACCACGCCGATGACCAGCTCCTCCCGCCCCACCAGCCTCAGCCGCCGCGGCATCCCGAACAGCGCCTCGGCAGGGTGGGCCGCCTCCGGAAACAGCTTCTCCCCCCTGGCCGAGCTGCGCGGCGCACCCATCCAGGGCAGGTCCTCGGGACGCGCCGGCCTGCCCTCCGGCACATTCGCCCAGACCAGCGGCCACAGCCCGCCGCCCGGATCGACCAGCGTGACCATCGGCCCGCCGCCCCGCATCGAGGTCCGGTTTCCCGCGCCGCCTGCCGGGGCATGGGCCTGCAACGTGTAGAGGGCAATGGCCGCCAGCGCCGGCGACAGCGCCGGGTAGCGCCCGCGCCGGACCATCAGATCGGCGTTGTTGCGCTGGGTCTGCCCGCCGGCGCTGTCGATGAACAGCATGTCGGGGGGATTGGGGCTTTTCTCACCCGCCTCGAAGGGCTCGGGGTCCTGCAGGAAGCGGGGGCCGTCGCCCATCAGCTCGAAGGCCGGGGCGAAGGGCGCGAGCCGCGCGCGCAGACGTTCCGGGTCGGGGCGGGCGCGCGCCTCCCAGTCATCGGGGTCCGCGGGCGGATCGACCAGACGGACGAGGCCGACGAGAAGTTCCAGGCAGGCGATGTTCAGATCCGGCCGCGGCCAGTCCGGAAAGGCGAGCCCGTCATCGGCCATCTGCCAGGGCGCGATGGTGGCGCGGGTCCCATCCTTGCGCAGCACCGGGATCCACGGGTCCGAAATCAGGTTCAACACGACACAGCCCTCACCACCGAGGGAAAGGTAGAAAGGGCCCGGATGGGGCGTCAATCGAAAACCAGACCCAGACCGGCGTCGTAGCCAAGGCCATGACAGATTTCGCCACCCTCCCCGACCTCCACGAAGCGGCGGGTGCGGGTCAGCCAGTCCGGCAGGCCCGGGGGCGGGGCGCTGTCAGGCAGCGGCAGGCGCGACAGCCGCGCCGCGCTCGCCTGCACTTCGGACAGCTGGCAGGTCTCCACCCCCCACGTCCCGCCGCTCCATGGCGCGCCGGCCCTGCCCAGCACCAGGGGCAGTTGCGGCTGGCCCAGCCGGGTGGGGTAGTCGGCATCGCCGGCCCCGGCCGCACCCTGCCGATAGCCGGCTTCCCAGTCGATCAGGTTCTGCCCGGCATGGGTGCGCGCAGCAGCCGCGGCCCCCATGGTCTGCAGCTCCGCCGCCTCCAGCGGCGCGGGCAGCGAAAGGTCCTCGCCATGGGCAGCCTCGATCAGCGCCCGCAGGCCATCGGGCGCGCGGATCGCACCTGCGGCAAACAGGGTCTCGGCCGTGCGCCAGAGCAGCGGCGATGGATAGACAAAGGCGCCTTGCCCCATCACGGGATGCGCCCACCGCTCGAATGCCACCTCTCCCGGATCCGGGGACAGCACCCGCAGCACCGGCGCCGGCACAGGCCGCGCAGAGGCAGGCCGGAGGTCCATGTGCCGCCAGAGCCGCCCCGCCCGCTGGATCAGCGCCGCCATGGGCGCGAGGTCCGACACCATCACGTCGAAATCGAGGTCGAGCGAGCTTTCGACCACCTGCGTCGCCACCAGCACCCGCCCCGGCCGAGCAGCGCGGCCCTTGCCATAGGCGGCCAGCGCGGCAGCCTCATGGCGCTTGCGGTCCGAGAGCGCGAAGCGGGCGTGCAGCAGATCCGCCGGCACGCCCCTCTCGCGCAGGGCCTCGCAGGCTGCCACCGCCTCGTCCACGGCATTGCGGATGAGGACACAGGCCGCCCCTGCCGACGCCGCCGCATTCAAGCAGTCGAACGCGCCTTCGAGGCAGCCGATTCGCTCCACTGCAACAGGGCCCCGCACGGCGGGTCCGGTGCGGACCTCCGGCGCGGGGTGTCCGGGAAGGGTGAGAGCGGGGTAATCCAGGCGCTCGGGCGGGGCGGTGGACCGGCCCGCCCCAGCCTCGAAGGCCGCCACCAGCCGCGCCCGCAGCGCCCGATCCAGCGTCGCGGACATCAGGATCGCCGAGCCGCCCTGCGCCGCATGAACATGCAGCAGCCGGCAGAGCAGCGCCCCCATGTAGGGGTCCCCCATCTCATGCGCCTCGTCCACGATCAGGATCTTGGACGACAGGGCGAACTGCCGCAGCGGCGCGTGGCGGGCCCGCACCACCGCCAGCAGCGCCTGGTCCACCGTCCCCACCCCCACATCGGCCATCAGCGCCTTGCGGCGCCCGTCCATCAGCCATTCGGTGGGGCCCGGCTCGTCCGGGTTCAACGCGCGCGCCTCGGCCAGCTCGCGAAAGCCGCCGTGCATGCCGGCCCGGCCGTGGGCCAGCGCGAGGCTGGGCGCTCCGGCGTAGAGCCGACACAGCACGGCGGCCACGCGGGGAAACATGGCGTCTGCCGTGGCCATGGTGGGGAGCGCCAGATAGAGGCCCCGCCCCTTGCCCGCCAGCAGCATCCGCTGCGCAAGGAGCATCGCCGCCTCGGTCTTGCCCGAACCCGTCTCGTCCTCCAGGAGCGCGATCATCGGCCCTTCCGGCAGGGCGACCGCCGCACAGGCCGCCTGCAGGGGCCGAGGGGCGAACCGATAGAGCTGCGTCGCGGCGGGCCGGGGGGTGGCGATGCCTGCAGCCTCAACCGCCGTTTCGGCCTGGGCGCGCGCCTTAGCGAGATAGTCGCCCGGGTCCGGTCCGGGGGCCGTCGGCGGGAACCATTCTGGGTTCGACCCGATCCAGTCCGCCACGGTGATGAGCCCGGCCAGCCGCCAGGACAGAGGGGCCACATCGGACCGCTCCAGCGCTGCAAGCGAGGCCTGCGGCCAAAGCGCGGCGAAGGCGGCAATCACCTCTCCCGCATCAGCCACCGCCTCCGGCCCGGCGGCCCGCAGCATCGCGGCCCATGCGGTGCGGTCCAGCGTCTCGTCCTTCTGCGGTGGCCTCCCGTGATGCCCCGCCGAGGCGGCATAGAGCTGATGCCGGATCCGCCAGCCGGCCCCGAGCAGCGGCGCGAGCAACCCGCCATCATGGTGACGCAGGAGCGCCTCGGTCACTTCCCAGTGGAGCCCCGCCGCCTGGGGCTGCCCCCGCTCCAGCATGGCCCGAAACGCCTCACTGACCTTGCCGAGGTCATGCAATGCCGCGAGCAGCAGACACGCCTCCCGCACCCCATCGCTCAGCCCCCATGGCACGATCAGCCGTTCTGCCACTGCGGCAACATCGAGCATGTGATAGACCGCCGGATGGGCGATGCCTCGGGCATCGGCGCTCTTGCCCGGCCAGCGCGCGATCGCGTCCATGCCCCCCTCCGTCGCCACGGGCAACCCGGCCGGGCCCCTGCCGGATCCTCGTCCCGGCGTGGCCCCAGCCATCGCCACCCTCGGAATCTGTCATGAAAGCCGGCGGTGCGGAACGGCGAGCCCGGCCGCCCGCAAAGGATCCCTGCGGAGATCGACGCACCGCGCCCATCACAATCGGTGTCGCACGCATCCCCCGGTGGGATGTCCGATCGGACGACGTTGCCACATTCCAATCGCCACAGACCGTCTCGCCACCCATGGCCGGGCGTCGGCGAAGCCCCGGGATCAGACGTCCGGCGCAGAACCGGACCCGCAAGAACGCTGCAGCGTCCAAGCCCGTCCACCGAAATCCACGCCACCCGGATGGGATTTCAGGTGGGATATTCCGGATAGCCTAAGGCTATGTGATTGTTTTTATATAGAAAAGGTTTGATTTTTGGCGGAGAGACAGGGATTCGAACCCTGGGTGGGGTCACCCCCACAACGGTTTTCGAGACCGCCCCGTTCGACCGCTCCGGCACCTCTCCGCGGTCAGGATCGAGATAATCGAGCGCGGGGAGGGACGCAAGACGACAGGCATGCCGGTACACAGGGCCGGAGCACAGAAGCGGTGGACCGGCGCGGCAGGAAGAGGAGGGCACCGCAGCGATGGACGTCAGCGCTCCGTCGGCGCGGCCCGGAGCGCGGTGACTGCAGAAAAGAGGTATCCATGAACCTTTGTGTTTTTTTATCAGAAACCTAACAGAGATTTCTTTCGCGCGCGAAATCTGACGCGGTCAGTCACGGCCCTGCCTGCGCAGCCAGGCTTCCAGCCGCGTCAGGAAGGCCGCATCCACGCCCGGACCCGACAGCATTGCCCGCCCCGGGGCGGCCTCCAGAAACAGCCCGGGGGCCACGGGCGGGCCGGAGACGGGCGCGGACGGGGCACCAGCGGTCTCCGGGGGGGGCGGGGTCC
>SKMM01000282.1 GCA_007121055.1 Paracoccaceae bacterium
AGGTGATCGCGGGGCAGGGCACGACGGCGCTCGAGCTCGTCGAGGAGGTCGCGGACCTCGACGTGCTGGTCGTGCCGGTCGGCGGTGGCGGTGTTCTGCCTCGCCAGCGCCGCCCTGTCGGCCCTTGCGCATCTGGCGCTGGAGGTGCCGGCCTGGCCGCTGGGCGTGCTGGGCTGGCTATCGGTGCTGGCGCTGGGCCTCGGCCCGGTGGGGCTTGCCTTCTATCTGTGGGACATCGGGGTGAAGGGCGGGGACATCCAGCTTCTGGGTGTGGCGTCCTATGCGGCTCCGCTGCTGTCCACCATTGCCCTCGTCGCGGTCGGGTTCGCCGAGCCCACCCTGGCGCTTCTGCTGGCGGCGGTGCTGATAGCCGGCGGGGCGGCGCTCGCCGCCCGCGCCGGGGGGGCGGTCAGACGCCGGACAGGCGCGTGATCTCTTCCTTCAGCCGCAGCTTCTGCTTCTTCAGCTGCGCGATGGTCAGGGCATCGGTGGCGGGCTTGCGCTGGGCCTGCTCGACCTCGTCGGACAGCATGCGGTGCTTGCGGCGAAGCTCGTCGAGATGCGCGCTCAGGGACATGGGCAGTCTCCTCTAGGATGCTGAAGTATAACTGCACCACGAATCCCCGCGCGAGTCACGCGTCATAGCGGCCGGGCTGGCGCCCCCGTGAACGGACTTGCCGACGCGTTGGGCAAGGAGCTGCTGTTTGCCTGTGCGCAGGCCCTGTTCATGGTCGCGCAGGAATGTTGTGATCCATCAAGGGTTGACCCGCGTATACCTACTGTCAACAAACTGGCCAAGACAGGGCCGAAACCGGGGGGTTTCTGACATGGCGTTTGATGGTTCGACCGACTACAGCTTGTCCAGACGGGCGATGAAGGCAGAGTTGCTGGACGCGGAGACAGAGTTGAAACTGGCCTATGCGTGGCGCGACCAGCGCGACGAGGCCGCCCTGCACAGGCTGATCACCGCCTACATGCGGCTCGCGATCTCCATGGCGTCCAAATTCCGTCGCTATGGCGCACCGATGAACGACCTCATCCAGGAGGCCAGCCTCGGGCTTATGAAGGCCGCCGACAAGTTCGATCCGGACCGCGGCGTGCGCTTCTCGACCTATGCGGTGTGGTGGATCAAGGCCTCCATTCAGGATTACGTGATGCGCAACTGGTCGATGGTGCGCACCGGCTCCACCTCCAGCCAGAAGTCGCTCTTCTTCAACATGCGCCGCGTCCAGGCCCGGATCGAGCGCGAGGCGATGGCGCGGGGCGAGACGCTGGATCCCCACGAGATCCGCGCGATGGTCGCCACCGAAGTGGGCGTGCCGCTGGCGGATGTGGAGATGATGGAGGGCCGTCTTTCCGGCTCGGACTTCTCGCTCAACGCCACGCAGTCCACCGACGAGGACGGGCGCGAGTGGATCGACGCGCTGGAGGACCAGAGCGCGCAGGCCTCCGAACTGGTCGCCACCACCCGCGACGCCGAGGTGCTGCGCCAGTGGCTCGTGTCGGCCATGGGCGCGCTGAACGAGCGCGAGCGTTTCATCGTGCGCGAGCGCAAGCTGCGCGAGGAGCCGCGGACGCTCGAAAGCCTTGGACAGGAATTGAGTCTGTCGAAGGAGCGCGTCCGGCAGCTCGAAGCCGCCGCCTTCGCCAAGATGCGCCGCACGCTGGAGACGCAGTCGCGCGAGGTCCACAACTTCTTCGTCTGACCCGGCGCCGGTCGGGACCTCGGGATTTTTGCATCGTACGGGGGGCGCCAGAGGCGCCCCTTCGACCATTCAGGAGGCCCCATGCCCTTCCCCCGACCCCTGCTGCCCGCCGTTGCCCTGCTGGCCGCCCTCGGCCCGCCGGCCCTGGCCGAGGTTCCGCGCGCCGACATCGTGATTCTGGGCGAGGTGCATGACAACCCCGAGCATCACGCCTGGCAGGCCGAGGCCGTCGCGGCGCTGCAGCCCGCAGCGCTGGTGTTCGAGATGCTGCTGCCGGAGCAGGCCCGTGCCGTGACCCCCGATCTGCGCGACGATGCCGAGGCGCTGGGCGCCGCGCTGGGCTGGGAGGCGCGCGGCTGGCCGGATTTTGCCATGTACCACCCGATCTTCACCGCCGCCCCTGACGCGGCGGTGTTCGGCGCCGACCTGCCGCACGAGGCTGTGCGCGCCGCCCTCGGCGAGGGCGCCGCCGCGGTCTTCGCCGACAGTTTCCACGGGGACCCCGCCCGTTTCGGCCTCGACGAGCCGCTGGAACCCGCCGTCCAGGCCGCCCGTGAGGATCTGCAGGACGTCGCCCACTGCCATGCGCTGCCGGCGACCCTGCTGCCGGGCATGGTGGAGGCGCAGCGCTTGCGCGATGCCGCCATCGCCCGCGCGGCCATTGAGGCCCATGCCGCCACCGGGGGCCCCGTGGCCGTGATCACCGGCACCGGCCATGCGCGTACCGATTGGGGCGTGCCGGCCGCGCTCGCCATCGCCGCGCCCGAACTGTCGGTGCATTCGGTCGGCCAGCTCGAATCCGACCCCGAGGGCGAGGCCCCCTTCGACCAGGTCCGCGTCACCGCCCCGGCCGACCGCGACGACCCCTGCGCCGCCTTCCACTGACAGGCTACACTCCCCGTGTAAGGCCCGCAGCGTTGGGGAACCGACATTGCGCCCCCGCGCGGGCCGTCCTAGACAGGGCAGGGGGGCTTGGCATGCTTGCGGGGCGGCGCATTCTTCTGATCATCGGGGGCGGCATCGCCGCCTACAAGGCGCTGGAGCTGATCCGGCTCCTGCGCACCGAGGGCGCCTCGGTCGTGCCGGTGCTGACCCGCGCTGGGGCCGAGTTCGTCACGCCCCTGTCGGTCAGCGCGCTCGCGGGCGAGAAGGTGTTCCAGGACCTCTTCGACCTCACCGATGAGGCCGAGATGGGCCACATCCAGCTGTCCCGCGCCGCCGATCTGGTGGTGGTGGCACCTGCGACGGCCAATCTCATGGCGCGCCTCGCGGCCGGCCTCGCGCCCGACCTCGCCTCGACCCTGCTGCTGGCCACCGACAAGCCGGTGCTGATGGCGCCCGCCATGAACGTCCGCATGTGGGAGCACCCCGCCACCCGCCGGAACTGCACCACGCTGGCCGCCGATGGGGTACGCTTCATCGGCCCCGACAGCGGACCCATGGCCTGCGGCGAATTCGGCCCTGGGCGCATGGCCGAGCCCCCGGCGATTCGCGATGCCATCGCCGCGACGCTGGGCGACGGCCCCCTTACCGGGCGGCATGTGCTGGTCACCTCCGGTCCCACCCATGAGCCCATCGACCCGGTGCGCTACATCGCCAACCGCTCCTCCGGGGCGCAGGGCGCGGCACTGGCGGCCGCGCTGCGCGACCTCGGCGCCCGGGTGACCTTCGTCACCGGCCCCGCGACGGTGCCGCCCCCTTCGGGGGTGGAGGTCGTCCGGGTGGAAACCGCGGCCGAGATGCTGGAGGCCGTGCAGGCCCGCCTGCCCGTCGATGCCGCGGTCTTCGCCGCCGCCGTGGCCGACTGGCGCGTGCGCTCTGCCGCCGGCCAGAAGATCAAGAAGGGCAGCGCCGGCCCGCCCGTGCTGGAGATGGCCGAAAATCCCGACATCCTCGCCACCGTGGCGCACATGACCGATGGCCGCCCCGGCCTCGTGGTCGGCTTCGCCGCCGAGACCGAACATGTCGTCGACCACGCCACCGCCAAGCGCGCGCGCAAGGGCTGCGACTGGATCGTAGCCAACGACGTCTCGGCGGACACGGGAATCATGGGCGGGGCCGAGAACGCCGTCACCCTGATCACGGGCGAGGGCGCCGAGACCTGGCCGCGCCTGCCCAAGCCCGAGGTCGCGCGGCGCCTGGCCCTGCGCCTGGCCGAGGCGCTGTCCGCCCCGCGCTGACAGCCCCTTCCCAATCCCTCCGCACTCCTGTAAGTGCCGTCCCATATGCGCGTGGGCCCGCTTAGGCATGATCGGAACCGGCCGGAGTGGCCGGTCCCCGGGGCCGTGCGCGAAAGACGTGACACGAACCCGGGAGAGACAGAGCCCCATGGCAAACACCGCCCAGTCGAAGAAACGCGCCCGTCAGGGTGAACGCCGCGCCGCGGTCAACAAGGCGCGCCGGTCGCGCATCCGCACCTTCCTGCGCAAGGTCGAGGAGGCGCTGGCCTCCGGTCAGCAGGGTGCCGCCGCGCAGGCGCTGCGCGAAGCCCAACCCGAGCTGATGCGCGGGGTCACCAAGGGCGTGCTGCACAAGAACACCGCCTCGCGGAAGATGTCCCGCCTCGCCGCGCGGGTGAAGGCGCTGGGCGCCTGACACCCCGCCCTTGATCCGAGTAACAGCCGCCGGCCCCGCCGGCGGCTTTTTTCTTGGGCCAATGTCCTGGCCCCGGCGGTCGGGTGGTATCAGCGTCGAAGTTCCTTTTCTGAACAGTGGGTTGGATGTCTCGGTCGGAAAAATCACCGGCCCTTCGAAAAAACCTCTTGCCAAGCCGGGCCCTGGCCCATAGATACCGGCTCCGAAGCGAGACGGGGTCGCACAGACAACCGCGCGCGTCGAAAAAACCTCAGAGGCTTGGGATGTAGGCCGGCACAGCCGGATGCAGATCATGCTTCTCCGCTTTTTGAAATATGTTGTTTTTATTTGAAGGGGCATGTGGGCGGTTTTTGTTCTGCTTTGTGGCGGACGAGATCGTTTGCATGTCGACCTGCTAGGGTGGCTTTCGGGTTGCTCGATGATGCGGGTGTCAGCTTCACTGTCTGGCCGGTTTCGGCTGGTTGGACAGGGCTGTGTCTTCGATGCGGGTTTGGCTGGGTCCTTCGGGGTCTGGTTTGGTTTGTGTCGGGGACACGATGTGCGCAGGTCTTGTCTCGTCGAGGGGACGATCGCCTGGTGTGGTGTCGGTTTCGTGCTCAAGTGGCGCGAAGGGCGGTAGCACACTGAAGATCGTTTCAACTTGAGAGTTTGATCCTGGCTCAGAACGAACGCTGGCGGCAGGCCTAACACATGCAAGTCGAGCGCACCCTTCGGGGTGAGCGGCGGACGGGTGAGTAACGCGTGGGAACGTA
>SKMM01000387.1 GCA_007121055.1 Paracoccaceae bacterium
TCGGCAGGCTGGCCGTCGATGGTGGCGCCGTCGACGACGGCGCGGCCGCCCCAGTGCCCGGCCTCCTCCAGCAGGATCACGCGGGCGCCGCCCTCGGCCGCGGCCCAGGCCGCCGCGAGGCCCGCGACGCCGCCGCCCGCCACCACCACATCGGCGAAGGCGTAGAGCTGTTCGTAGCGGTCGGGGTCGGGGCTGTCGGGTGCGCGGCCGAGGCCCGCGGCGCGGCGGATCAGCGGCTCGTAGACATGTTTCCAGAACGGCCGGGGCCACAGGAAGGTCTTGTAGTAGAACCCCGCGGGCAGGAATTTCGCGAGCCGGTCGTTGATCCGGCCGATGTCGAAGCCCAGGGCCGGCCAGCGGTTCTGGCTTTCCGCCGCGAGGCCCTCGGAGAGCGGCACGGCGGGGGTGCGGACATTGGGCTCGAACTCCGCGCCGCGGCCGAGGCCCACCAGCGCGTTGGGCTCGGCGGTGCCGGAGGTGACCGGGCCGCGCGGCCGGTGGTACTTGAAGGACCGGCCCTGTAGCATCCGCCCCTCGGCCAGCAGCGCCGAGGCGAGGGTGTCGCCGGGGTGGCCGCGCAGGGCCGCGCCGTCGAAGGTGAAGGCGAGCGTGCGGCTGCGGTCGATCAGCCGGCCGCCGGCGGGGAGGCGATGGGCGCTCATGCCTGCCCCCCGGCGATGGCGCGGCGGATGTCGTCGGGCGGCGCGGCGGTCTGGGCGGGGTAGGTGCCGAGGACGCGCAGGGTGACGGTGCAGCGCGCGGCGAGGAACCATTTGCCGCAGCCATAGGCGTGGCGCCAGCGTTCGAGATGCGGGCCGGCGGGGTTGTCGCGCAGGAACATGTAGGCCTCGAACTCCTCGTCGGACGCGCCCGGCCCGGCGCGGCGCAGATGCGCCTGACCGCCTGGGGCGAATTCGGTCTCCTCGGCGGTCACGCCGCAGTGGGGGCAGGTCAGCAGCAGCATGTCAGGCCCGTCCTCTGGCCGGCGGGGCGGGCGACGCCGCGCCCGGCCCCCGTCGCATGTGACAACGCGCCCCGGGGCGCATGGCCCCGCGGCGCGTGCGGAAGATGCATGTCTTGGCCGCCCGGGCAAGCCCGGCGACGGTCGGTGTTCCCCGGGCAGGCCCGGACGGCGCGGGAGTCGTCACGGCTTCGCTCGGTGCGATGTTCCCCCTGCCCCAGGCGTGCCCGGGCGGGACGGTCAGTTCCCGAAGTCGGGCAGTTCGATGGTGACCTCGTTGCGCTGGTTGAGCGGGTCCCCGTCGCTGGCGATGTACCACCCCATCCCCGCCACGAGCATGACGAGAATCCCGATGGCAAAGCCCACCATTGCACCGCGCGAGCCACCAAACATGATCCGACCTCCTGTGTCTTTCCAGTTGGTCGGCCAACGCGCCGCGCGCCGATCGGGTTCCGTGCGCCGCTCAATGCGCCACCCCCGCGGCGACGCTTTCGTCGATGAAGCGGCCCTCGCGGAAGCGGTCGAGGCCGAAGGGGGCGGCGAGGGGGCCGGGGGTGTCGCCCGCGATCATCTCGGCGGTGGCCCAGCCGGAGCCGGGGATGGCCTTGAAGCCCCCCGTTCCCCAGCCGCAGTTGATGTAGCAGCCCCCCAGCGGGGTGGGCGAGATGATGGGCGAGCGGTCGCCGGTCATGTCGACGATGCCGCCCCACTGCCGCAGCATCTTGAGGCGCGAGAGCATCGGGAAGGTCTCGACCAGCGCGCGGACGGTCTCCTCGATGTGGTGCCAGGAGCCGCGCTGGGTGTAGTTGTTGAAGCCGTCCGCGCCGCCGCCGATGACCATCTCGCCCTTGTCCGACTGGCTGAGGTAGCCGTGCACGGTGTTGGCCATCACGACGACGTCCATGCAGGGCTTGATGGGTTCGGACACCAGCGCCTGCAACGCCACCGATTCGACGGGCAGGCGGAAGCCCGCCATCTCGGCCAGCCGGCCGGAGTGGCCCGCGACCACGATGGCGAGGCGGTCGCAGCCGATGGGGCCGCGGGTCGTCTCCACCCCCGTCACCTGGCCTGCCTCGGAGCGCACGCCGGTGACCGCGCAGTTCTCGATGATGTGCATGCCCATGGCGGAGCAGGCGCGGGCATAGCCCCAGGCCACGGCGTCGTGGCGCGCGGTACCGGCGCGGGCCTGCCACAGCGCGCCCAGGACCGGGTAGCGGGGGCCGTCGAGGCGGATGATGGGCACGCGCTTCTTGACCTCGGCGGGCGAGATGAAGCGGGTTTCGACCCCCTGCAGGTAGTTGGCGCGTTCGGTGCGCAGGTAGCCGCGGACCTCGTGTTCGGTCTGCGCCAGCATCATCACGCCGCGGGGCGAGAACATGACGTTGTAATTGAGGTCCTGGCTGAGGCCCTCGTAGAGCTCGCGGGATTTCTCGTAGATCGCGGCCGAGGGGTCCTGCAGGTAGTTCGAGCGGATGATGGTGGTGTTGCGGCCGGTGTTGCCGCCGCCGAGCCAGCCCTTCTCGAGGACCGCGACATCGGTGATGCCGTGGTTGCGCCCGAGGTAGTAGGCGGTGGCGAGGCCGTGGCCGCCCGCGCCCACCACGATCACGCGGTAGCGGTCGCGGGGCAGGGGGCTGGCCCAGGCGCGGGGCCAGCCGGTGTGGCCCGACAGCGCCTCGCGCAGGAGGGCGATGGCGGAGTGGTGTTTCCTCACGGCGGCGTCTCCCTTGTCTCGGGCGTGTCCCGGGGCGGTGTGCATGCGCTGTGGACCGTGCCGCAGACCGGGCGCGGGTTTCAAGCGACCCCATCGGGCGGAAAGCGACATGCGGCAGCGTGCCGCCGGGGATCGGCGCCCCGCTCGGCAGCTTGTGAGCGGTGCGTTGCCGCAACGGGGTTTCGCGCGGCCCGGCATGCCGCTAGATCGGGGTCGGCCCGAAGGGAGGGAAGTCACATGGCGTTCTGGATCACCGCGGCGGTCATCTCGGGTCTGGTGGGCCTGACGGTTCTTCTGGGCCTCTCGCGCAGCCGGCCGGGGCCGGCGCTGGACGAAGGCGCTGCGCTGCGCAAGGACATCCAGGTCTATCGCGACCAGCTGCGCGAGGTGGAGAAGGACGTGGCGCGCGGCATTCTGGCCGAAGCCGATGCCGAACGGCTGCGGGTGGAGATCTCGCGCCGGATCCTGGAGGCGGACCGGTCGGATCTGTCGGCCTCGAAGCTGGCGGAGATGCCCAATGGCGCCCGGATGGTGGGGCTGGCCACCGTGCCGGTGATGATCGCGGGGGCGTTTCTTCTCTACAATGCCGTCGGCGCGCCGGGCTATCCCGACATGCCGCTGGCGCAGCGGCTGGCCGATGCGCGCGAGGCGCGGGCCACCCGGCCGACGCAGGAGGTGGCCGAGGCCGAGATCATCGCACGCGCCACGGTGGAGGGGGGCGCCGCGCCGGGCGTGCGGCCGGATGTGTCGCCCGAGGATGCCGAGCTGGTGGAGCGGCTGCGCACGGCGCTGGCGACGCGGCCCGACGACCTGCAGGGCCACCGTCTGCTGGCCGTCAGCGAGGCGTCCATGGGCAATTTCGAGGCCGCGGCGGCCGCCCAGCGCCGGGTGATCGCGTTGATGGGCGAGGACGCCGGCCGGGAGGAGGCGCAGGTGCTGCGCGAGCTCGAGCAGCTGGCGGCCGGTCCCGAGGGGCTGGAGGCGCGGCGGGCCGAGCTCCTGGAGGCCGGGGCGGAGCGTGCGGAGTGGGAGGAGCTGGTGAACTTCGCCCTCGCGCTCGACGATCTGCGGCTGGCGCACCGGATGCAGGCGGGGCTGATCGAGGGGCTGGGCGACGCGGCCACCCCCGACGACCTCGTGTTCCTGGCCGACCTGATGATCAACGCCGCCGGCGGCTATGTCTCGCCCGAGGCGGAGCGGGCGCTGGAGACCGCACTGCGTCGCGACCCGCGCAACCCGCTGGCACGGTTCTTCACCGGGCTGATGCTGGCGCAGACCGACCGGCCGGACCTGGCCTTCCGGATCTGGGAGCAGCTGTTGCAGGATGGCCCGCCCGACGCGCCCTGGATCGCGCCGATCCGGTCGCAGATCGAGTTCGTGGCGATGCGCGCGGGGGTGAACTACACCCTGCCGCCGGCCGGCGCCGGCGCCGGCCCGCGCCTGACCGACGCCGACATCGAGGCCGCCCGCGGGATGGCGCCCGAGGAGCGCGCCGCCATGATCGAGGGGATGGTCATGGGCCTGTCGCAGCGCCTCGCCACGCAGGGCGGCAGCGCCGAGGACTGGGCCCGGCTGATCGCCGCCCATGGGGTGCTGGGCAACCTCGACCAGGCCAGCGGCATCTGGACCGAGGCCCAGGCGGTCTTCGGCGCCCGGCCCGAGCAGCTGGAGATCATCCGCCAGGCCGCGCAACAGGCCGGTGTGGCCAACTGAGTGCCGGTCCTCGCCACCCCCGAGGCGTTTGCGGCGGCGCTGCCGCCCGGCCGCGGGCTGATGGGCCTCGATCTGGGCACCAAGACCATCGGGGTGGCGGTGTCCGACCGCCGCCGCAGTGTGGCGACGCCGCTGCAGACCCTGCGGCGCGGCAAGTTCACCGCCGATGCCGAGGCGCTGTTGCGGCTGGCGGCCGAACGCGAGATCGGTGGGATCGTGCTCGGCCTGCCGCGGAACATGGACGGCTCGGAGGGGCCGCGGGCGCAGTCCGCCCGTGCCTTTGCCCGCAACCTCGCGGCCCGCACCGAGCTGCCCATCGCGCTGTGGGACGAGCGGCTGTCCACCGTCGCCGCCGAGCGTGCGTTGCTGGAGGCGGATACCTCGCGAAAACGTCGCGCCGAGGTCATCGACGCGGTCGCCGCCGCGATTATCTTGCAGGGCCTGTTGGACCGGTTGGCCTATCTCGAAAGGGGCGCGCGTGAACGGTGAGATCTGGAGGCGTGAGCCCGTCGAGAGCCCCTGCATCAAGGTCTGCGTGATCCATCCCGACAGCCGGCTCTGCACCGGCTGTCTGCGCACGATCGACGAGATCACCCGCTGGGCCGCCATGTCCCCGGACGACCGCCGGAGTGTCATGGCCGCCCTGCCGTCCCGCGCCGGCCA
>SKMM01000372.1 GCA_007121055.1 Paracoccaceae bacterium
CTGGCGGGGATTCCCGCGCTGGTGGGCGGCGTGCTGATCGCGGTGCTGCTGGGCGAGCGGCTGCTGCCCTCACGGGTCAGCAAGTCGCTGCCGAGCGACCTGAGCCGGCACGCGCACACGCTGGTCGAGCAGTACAGGCTGTCGGCCGAGGTGCAGGCACTCAGGATCGCCGAGGGCTCGCCCCTGATCGGCACCGAACGGCGCGCCTTCGATCTGTCGGACCGGGCGGGCCTGGCGCTGGTGGGGGTGCGCGAGGCTGCGGGGGGACCGGGCCGGCGCGACGCGCTGCAGGCGGGCGACGTGGTCCTGGTGCGGGGCGAAAGCGTCGCTGTGGGCGACTTTGCGCAGGAAGCCGGGCTGTTCCTGGTGGAGCAGGTGGATGCCGACACCGCCACCAACACGCTGTTCAGCCGCGAGTCCGCGCTGGCGGAGGTGGTGGTCAAGCCGCGCTCGCCGCTGATCGGCCAGCGGTTCTTTCCCGGGATGGTGACGCCCTCGGGCGACCTCGTGGTGCTGGCGATCCAGCGCGGCGGGCAGGATCTGACCGCCGGCACCGCGCTCGAGGCCGGCGACACGCTGCTGCTGCAGGGCACCTGGGAGGCGATGGAGACACGGCTGGAGCCGGCCGAGGTGCTGGTGGTCGACTCGCCCGAACTGGTGCGGCGGCAGGCGCTGCCGATGGGGCCGGGGGCGCAGACGACGCTGGGGATCCTGGCGGTGATGGTGGTGCTGCTGGCGACCGGCATGGTGCCGCCCGCGGTGGCGGGGCTGCTGGCGGCCGGCGCCTTCCTCGTCAGCGGCGTGCTGAACGTCGAGCAGGTGTACCGCTCGGTCAACTGGACCACGGTGATCCTGGTGGGTGCGATGATGCCGCTATCCACGGCGATCCAGCAGACCGGGGCGGCGCAGCTGATGGCCGAGGGGCTGGTGGCCTGGGTGGGCGATTCCGAGCCGCGCATCCTGCTGGCGGGCCTCTTCGTGCTGACCGCCGTTCTGGGGCAGGTGATCTCGAACACCGCCACCGCGCTGATCATCATCCCGATCGCGGTGGTGACCGCCGCGCAGATGGGCATCGATCCGGCGCCGGTGCTGATGACGGTCTGCATCGCCGCCGCCGCCGCCTTCATGACCCCCGTCGCCACCCCCACCAACCTGATGGTGATGGAGCCTGGCAGCTACAAGTTCGGCGATTACTGGAAGTTCGGCCTGCCCTTCATGCTGTACTTCTTCGTCATCGCGGTGTTCTGGGTCCCCATCGTCTGGGGCCTCTGAGCGGGGCCGGGGCATGAGCGACGCCGGCATCCTGCTGCTGATCGTGCTGGGCACGGTCGGGCTGTTCGTCTGGAACCGGTTGCCCTTGGTGGTGGTGGCGATGGCCAGCGCGCTGGCGATCTACGCCGCCGGCATCCTGCCCCTGCCAGAGGTGTTCCGCGGCTTCGGCGACCCGGTGGTGATGTTCGTGGCCGCCCTCTTCATCGTCACCGCGGGGCTCGAGGCGACCGGCGTGACCGCCTGGATCGGCCAGCAGTTCGAGCGGCTGGTGGCGGGCAGCCCCGACCGGCTGCTGATCCTCGGCATCGTGGCGGTGGCGGTGCTGTGCCCGCTGATCAACTCCAGCGGGGCGGTGGGGGCGCTGTTGCCGGTGGTGATGATGATGGTGGTGCGGCTGGGCGTGCAGCCGGCGCGGTTCCTGATGCCGATGGCCTTCGCCTCGGGCGCGGGCGCGCATCTGGCGCTGACGGGGGCGCCCAAGAACGTGCTGATCTCGGACGCGGCGGCGAATTACGGGCCCCGGGCGATCGGCTTCTTCGAGTTCGCGCTGGTGGGGATCCCGCTGCTGGTGGGCACCGTGGTCATCGTGCTGCTGTTCGGGCGGCGGCTGGTGCCCGACCGTACCGCACCCAGCCTGCCGCGCGACCTCAGCAACCACGCGCGCACGCTGGTCGCGCAATACCGGCTGGCCGAGGACGTGTTCGCGCTGGAGCTGCACCGGACGTCGACCCTCGTGGGCACCGAGGTGGACGCGCTCGACCTCGGGCCGGGGCTGCTAAGCCTCACCGCCACCGACGCCGAGGGCGCGCCCCGTCTGCGCGGCGCGTTCCAGCCCGGCGACCGCATCCTCGTGCGCGGCGCCACCGAGGCGGCCGGCGCCTTTGCCCGCGAGAACGGCCTGCAAGTGCGGGCGATCTCGGGCGAGGAGGCGGCAGGCAAGCTGATCAACCGCATGGCCGGGGTGGCCGAGGCGGTGATCCCCCAGCGGTCGGACCTGATCGGCATGCAGGTCTTCCCCGGCATGGTCACCCGCGACGGCGACATGGTGGTGATGGCGGTGCAGCGCCGGGGCGAGGATCTGCTGGGCGAGGTCACGCTGGAGGCGGGCGATCACCTGCTGATCCAGGGCGACTGGGCGGCGCTGCAGCGCAACGAGGCGCGGTCGGGCGTGCTGGTGGTGGACCGGCCCGACATGGTGCGCCGGCAGCTGGTCCCGCTGGGCCGGGGCGCCTGGTCGGTGCTGACCATCGTCGTGCTGATGGTCGTCGCCATCGCCACCGGGCTGACGGCGCCGGCGGTGGGCACGGTGCTGGCCGCGGGCGCCATCCTCGTGCTGAAGCTCGTGACGGTCGAGGACGCCTTCCGTGCGGTCAACTGGACCACGGTGATCCTGATCGCGGCGATGTTCCCGCTGTCGACCGCGCTGGTGGACACAGGGGCCGCGCAGCTGGTGGCCGACCGCGTGGTGGCGCTGACGGGCGATGCGGAACCCCGGGTGTTCCTGGCCATCCTGTTCGTGCTGGCGGTGGTGATGGGCATCGTGGTGTCCAACACCGCGACAACCATGATCCTGCTGCCGATCACGGTAATGGCGGCCGCAGCCTATGGCATCTCGCCCCTGCCGGCGCTGATGGCGCTGAGCGTGGCGACCTCGGCTGCGTATCTCACGCCGGTCTCGACGCCGCCCAACACCATGGTCATGGGCCCCGCCGGCTACCGCTTCGGCGATTACTGGCCGCTCGGCCTGCCGCTGACCGTGTTCTACTTCGTCATCGCCGTCGGCCTCGTGCCGATGATCTGGCGGTTCTGAACCACGCGCCCGCGCGGGCGCATCGACGGGCGACAGCCCACAGCCGGGAGGAGGAGACCACCCATGAGCGACCTCGACGCCGTCCTTGCCCATGTCGACGCGGACATCGACAACGCCATCGCGCGCCTGTTCGAGACGCTGCGCATGAAATCCATCTCCACCGACCCGGCCTATGCCGGCGAGACGCGGGCCTGCGCGGAATGGCACGCGAAGGATCTCGCCTCCATCGGCTTCGACGCCGCGGTGCGCGACACCGACGGCCACCCGATGGTGGTGGGCCATGACCGGTCCGCCGCGGGAACCTCGGTGCTGTTCTACGGCCATTACGACGTGCAGCCCGTCGACCCGCTGGAGCTGTGGGAGCATGACCCGTTCGAACCCTCCATCGAGACCCGGCCCGACGGCTCGAAATACATCGTCGCGCGGGGGGCCGCCGACGACAAGGGCCAGCTGATGACCTTCGTCGAGGCCTGCCGCGCCTGGAAGACCGTAACCGGCAAGCTGCCGATCCCGGTCACCATCCTGCTGGAGGGAGAGGAGGAATCGGGGGGCGTGAACCTGCCGCCCTTCCTCGACGCCAATGCCGATGAGCTGCGGGCCGACGTGGCGCTGATCTGCGACACCAACATGTGGGACCGGGACACGCCGGCCATCACTACGAGCTTGCGCGGCCTCTGCGGCGAGGAGATCATCATCCACGCCGCCGACCGCGACCTGCACTCGGGCTTCTACGGCTCGGCGGCGGCGAACCCGAACCATGTGCTGGCGCGCATCCTCGCCGACCTGCGCGACGCCGACGGGCGGATCACCCTTCCCGGCTTCTACGACGGGGTGCCAGAGCTGCCCGACGCGCTGCGCGAGAGCTGGGCGAAGCTCGACTTCTCCGAAGCGGCCTTCCTGGGGGAGATCGGCCTGTCGGTACCCGCCGGCGAAAAGGGCCGCTCGGCGCTGGAAATGGTCTGGTCGCGCCCGACCTGCGAGGTCAACGGCATGGGCGGCGGCTATCAGGGCGCAGGCTTCAAGACCGTGATCCCGGCCATGGCCTCGGCCAAGATCTCGTTCCGGCTGGTGTTCGACCAGGACCCCCACAAGATCCGCGCCGCCTTCCGCGACTTCGTCAAGGCGCGTGTGCCGGCCGACTGCCGGGTGGAGTTCATCGAGCACGGCTCGGGCCGCGCCGTCGCCTTCGATACCTCGGCGCCGGTGTTCCAGAAGACCCAGGCGGCGCTGACCGACGAATGGGGCAAGGACGCCGCCTTCGTCGGCGGCGGCGGCTCGATCCCGGTCACGACGCTGATCAAGGAGCGGATGGGCATGGACGTGGTCATGGCCGGCTTCGGCCTCAGCGACGACCGCATCCACAGCCCCAACGAGAAATACGAGCTCAAGAGCTTCCACAAGGGCATCCGCTCCTGGGCCCGCATCCTCGCCGCGCTGTGAGCGCAGGGCCCGGCAGGAGGGAAGGCTGATGGCCGCCCGCGGGCTTGCGGCCTTCCATCCGCTGTCCAGGGCCGAGGAAGCCCTCGTCGCGGGGCTCGAGAGTGGCACCTACGACCGCGTCGGCGGCGGCGACCTGCCGGAGGCCGGCGACGGAAGCCGGCAGGTGCGGGCCGCATTGATCCGCTTCCTGCTGCTCGGCGGTGCCGACGCGCCGCGGCTGCACGAGACGGGCCTGCGGCTTCGCGGCGCCTGGATCAGCGGCCGGCTGGATCTCGAAGGCTGCCGGATCGGCCGCGACATCGGCCTGGTCGACTGCCGTTTCGAGTTCGAGCCGGTGCTGCGCTCGGCGGTGATCGACTCGCTGATCCTCGACGGCTGCGCGCTTCCCGGTCTCGACGCCGACCGGATCGAGGCGCGGGGCGACCTCTTCCTGCGCGCGGCCAATGTCGCCGGCTCGATCCGTCTGCGCGGGGCGCGTCTTGGTGGCGAACTGGTCCTCGA
>SKMM01000012.1 GCA_007121055.1 Paracoccaceae bacterium
CGCGGCAGCACCCGGTCCGGCCGCGAGGCCCCGCCCAACGGCCGTGGCGCCATGGCGGGAAGCAGGGCCCGCGCGGTGGCGACCGGCGAGGTATGGGGCAGGGTCAAGGGGGAGTACCGCACGCCAGAGCCGCTCCGTTTCGTTGGAATTCAATCCGAAAGTCCGGGCTGCGACGAAAGGGCGCCGCAGCCGACCGAGCGCAGCTAAGCCATGCAGGTGCAGGGACAAGGCCCCCCGGAGTGCCGATGTCAGCCGGATCGGCGGATCGGTGGCCACATTCGCGAAAACACGCCATCGCGCTTCACGATGGCGTGACCGACGGCGGCGACGACATGCACCAGAACGAGGCCGATCAGCAGGAACTTGCCCAGGAAATGCGCTCGTTGCGCCAGAGCTGCCATCCCGTCGTTGCGCGGCGGGCGCGGCACGCCGAGGGCGTCCAGCATCTCGACCGGGAACCCGCCCAAGGTGACCCGCAGATATCCGGTCACCGCCATGAAGATCAGCATGGCATAGAGCAGCCGGTGCACCCACAACGACATCTGCCGCTGCCAGTCCGGGATCCCCGCCGGCAGCGGTGGCGGCGGCACGATGGCGCGCCATGCCAGCCGCAGCAGCACCAGAACCAGCACGATCACGCCGAAATTCTTGTGAAAGATGAACAGCTGGTCCTGCAGCGCGCGGTCCAGCCCTTCCTGTGTCATCACCCAGCCGGCGGGTACCATGCCCAGCACCAGCAGGAAAGTGATCCAGTGAAACAGCCGCGCCGTGGTGCCGTATCCACCCTGAGCCATGCTGGTCTCCCCATGTTGCGCCGAGACTTTCGGTATGTGTGCAGAGGATAAGCTGGCACCGGGCCGATGAAAGGGGGCGGGCGTCGCGCTGTGGTCACGATCGGGATTGTCCCGGAACGCGCAAGCGGCACCGCGTGGACCCCGGCCAGGCCCGCGGCTCTGCAATCCGCACGGCACTCCGAGCCGGCGCGGCAGGCGGACATGGAGCAAAGCGCGCCCCCAAGCTTTTGCCACGGTCCGGCCTCGCCCGGGATGGCGGAAATGGTGACCGTGGCCGCCGCAGGCTGGAGCGCCGCGCGGCCGTCCCTGCCGCCGGGCAGGGCGCCGGCTGCCTGGAACTCGACGCCGAGGCGATTGTGACCGCAGCGGCATCGTGGCCCCTTGACGCGGGCGCGGCGTCGCTACTTCCCCGACACATGACTGACACACGCATCTCCTCGGCCGGCGCTCCGGCGCCGCTGTCGCCGCTCCCCGCACAGCGAGCGGCCTTGCCTTGGGCGGGCGGCGTCGTGTTGGGCGTCGGCGCGATCTCGTCTGCCGGAGCCGGGGTGATCGGGCTGCCCGCGGCCGTGCCGATGGCAGCCATGGCACTGGCCGCGGGTTTGGGGGCCAGCGTACTTGTGGGGCTGGGACGCGCCGGTCCGGACGCGGTCTTTGCGCCCTGCAGCCGGGTGACCTTGATCCGGGGCGGGGTCGGGGCGCTGGTTGGCGGCATGCTGGGCGCCCCGGAGGCGCTTGCGCAGCCGTCTGTGGCCTGGGGCGTGCTGGCGCTCGCGCTCCTTGCGCTGATCCTGGACGGGGTGGATGGCTGGCTGGCGCGGCGGCGCAACGAGGCCACCGCCTTTGGCGCCCGGTTCGACATGGAAGTGGATGCGGCACTGACGCTGCTGCTGGCCGCCCTCGCTTTGGCTGCGGGCAAGGCGGGGGTCTGGGTGCTGGCGCTGGGGGCGATGCGGTATGCGTTCGTCGCTGCCGCGGCTCTGTGGCCCTGGCTATCCGCTCCGCTGCCGCACAGCCTTAGGCGCAAGACGGTCTGCGTGATCCAGGTGGCGGTTCTGGCCGCGATCCTCGCGCCTGTGGTGCCGCCCGCTGTTGCGGCGCCGGCGGCGATGGTCGCCCTGGCCCTTCTGATCTGGTCCTTCGCGGTCGACGTGCTGTGGCTTTGGATGCGCCGCCTGCGGCAGGATGGCATGGCATGACCGCCCTGCGCAGCGCCGCAGGGTTGGGTCGGTCGCTCGCGATCTATTACGGCCGGCCCTGGCGGCAGAACGCCCTCGTGGAGTTCTACCGGCGCCTTATCGCCCCCGGCGCACTCGCCTTCGACATCGGCGCCCATGTCGGCAGCCGCAGTCGGGCCCTGCGACGCGCCGGAGCGCGCGTGGTCGCGGTGGAGCCCCAAGCGCCCTTCGCCGCCTTCCTGCGCCTGTCGCTGCCCGCCGACGTGACGCTCGTGCAGGCCGCCTGCGGCGCCGCGTCGGGGGAGGCGGAGCTTGCCGTCTCCAGCCTGCACCCCACCGTGTCTTCTCTTGGGCCATTGCCCGATCAGGCCGCCACGGCGCCAGGGTTTGAACATGTGCGCTGGGACGCACGCCAACGGGTGGAGGTCACGACCCTGGACGCCCTCATCGCCGCCCATGGCCGGCCCGGCTTCGTGAAGATCGACGTGGAGGGGGCCGAGCCCGAGGTGCTGGCCGGCCTGAGCCAGCCCGTTGAGCTGGTGGCGTTCGAATACCTGCCCGCCCTGCCAGGGGCTGCGCTGGCCGCCGTGGACCGCCTGGCCGCTCTGGGCGCCTATGAATTCAATGCCGTGCGCGGCGAGGCCCCGGTCTTCCTGTGGTCCGGCTGGCGGGACGCGCGCGGCGTGCGCAACTGGCTTGCCGCCCGCGCGGCGGGCGAGGAGTCTGGCGATCTCTACGCGCGGCTCGCGGAATGAGCGGGCGCATGGCGGCGGGCAGCACGGTCTTGCGGGCGGTCCTGGCCGCCGCGGTGCTGTGGCTGGTGCTGATCCAGCCCAACCACCCGCACGCCTTGGGCTGGGGGGCGCTGCGGATGTTCCCGCTGGAGCTGCCGGTCATCCTGCTGGGGCTTGTGGCACTGCCGGGCCGGGCGTTGCTCACAACGGTGCTGCGCGCGCTTCTGGTCGCGGTGCTTATGGTGCTGGTTGTCGCCAAACTGGCGGATTTCGCGACCTTCGTGGCCTATGGCCGGGCCTTCAACCTGCTGGCCGATGCGCCGCTGATCCATGCCGCCTGGATGCTGGGGTCGGGCAGCATCGGCGTGCTGCCGGCCTCCGCGGCGGTTCTGGGTGGGCTGCTCGCGCTGGGCCTGCTGGGCTGGGCGCTGTGGTGGGCCACGGGCGTCTGGGCGCATCTGCACCTCTCCCGCTGGCGCGTGCCCGCCGCGCTCGCGCTGGTGCCTGCCGCCGTACTGGCGGTGGGCGAGATCGGCCAGGCCATGCGCGCCTGGAGCCTGCCCGCCGCGCCGCCCGGGTCGGCCTTCACCGCCCGCGTCGCGGTGGAGCGCACCCTGTTCTACCGCGCGGCCCTGCGCGACTACGAGGAATTCCGGCGCGAGGCCGCCGCCGACGTCTTTGCCGCCGCGCCGCCGCAGCGGGTGCTGGACCTGATCGGTGACGTCGACGTGCTGATCATGTATGTAGAGAGCTATGGCCGGTCGTCCTTCCTCAACCCTCTCTATTCCGGCACCCATCCGGCGACGCTGGCGGCCATCGAGGAGCGGCTGGCCGATCGCGGCCTGGCCATGCGCTCGGCCTTCCTGACGGCGCCGATGCGGGGGGGGCAGAGCTGGCTCGCCCACGGCTCCATCGCCACCGGCCTGTGGATCGACAACCAGCGCCGCAACGCGGCGATGCTCGCCAGCCCCCGGCGCACGCTCTTCCACTTCGCTCAAGGGTCGGGCTTCGACACCGCCGCGGTGATGCCGGCGATCACGATGGACTGGCCCGAAGGCGGCTTCTTCGGGTTCGATACGATCCTCGCGGCTACCGAGCTGGGCTATGCGGGCGAGCCGTTCAACTGGGTGACCATGCCCGACCAGTTCACGCTGAAATCCATGGACCGCAAGCTGCGGCAGGGCCGGCCGGGGGTGGACCGGCCGCCGCTGTTCGCGCAGGTCGCGCTGATTTCCTCGCACGCGCCGTGGACCCCGGTGCCGGAGCTCATCGACTGGGACGCCATCACCGACGGCACCGAGTTCAACGAGATGGCCCGTGCTGGCGACCCGCCCGAGGTGGTCTGGCGCGACCACGACCGCGTGCGCGAGCAGTTCCGCCTCGCGGTCGACTATGCGCTGCAGGTGGTGGGCAGCTACGCCGAACGCCACGCCGACGAGCCCCCCCTGATGATCGTGCTGGGCGACCACGAACCCGCGCCCTTCGTGGCCGGGGTGGACAGCTATCACGTGCCCATCCACCTCATCGGCCCGGCCCATCTGGTGGAGCGCGCGGCCGAGTGGGGCTGGGAGCCGGGCCTGCTGCCCTCGCCGGACGCTCCGGTCTGGCGCATGGACCGGTTCCGAGACCGGTTCCTCGCTCTCTTCTCCACAGCCCAGCCGCAGGCCGGAGCCGTGACGGCCTCCCGCGCGTTGGCCGAGGGGGAGGGTACGGGCGCCTTGGCTGGAGCCCCACAGTTCAGGGAGGTGCAGCGATGAAGGCCGCACAGGTGACCGACCGTGTCTGGACCGCGCTTCTGGCGCTGCGCGACGGGGCCGAGCCGCTGCCGCCCCGGGGCTGGAGCGCAGCCGAGATCGCCGCCTGGGAGCTCTATGCGCCGCTCGCGCGCCGCACCGGCCGGCCGATGCGGGTGGCCCAGATCGGCCAGTCGCTGGATGGCCGTGTGGCCACCGCCTCGGGCGATGCGCGGGACGTGTCGGGGCCCGACGGGCTGGCGCATCTGCACCGGATCCGAGCGCTGGTGGACGCGGTGGTGATCGGCGTGCGCACGGGGCTGCACGACCTGCCGCGGCTGACCGTGCGGCTCGTGTCCGGCCGCAGCCCGGCGCGCGTCATCATCGACCCCCGCGGCCGGTTGCCCAACGACGCGCCCAGCCTGCGGGGCGACGGCGCGCGCCGGGTGGTGATCCAGTCGGTGGATCTGGCGCGGCCCGACGGGGTCGAGGTCCTGCGCCTGCCGGCCGAGGACGGCTGGATCGCGCCGGGGGCGATCGCCCGGGCGCTGGCGGAGGCGGGGTTCATGCATCTGCTGATCGAGGGCGGCGGCATCACCATCGCCGGCTTCCTCGAGGCGCAGCTTCTGGACCGGCTGCATGTCGCCGTGGCGCCGCTCATCATCGGGGCTGGGCCCACGGGGCTGACCACCACGCCGGTGGCCCGGCTGGCCGACGCCTTGCGCCCCGAGACGCATGTCTACGGGCTCGGCTCCGACATCCTGTTCGACTGCGCCGTCACCAGGCCCGCCGCCGCGACCGCCGCCATCCCCGCTGCCCGCCGCGGCGCGTGACAGCCGGCGGCATCAGCTTGTCCCCTCATCCAGCAGCCGCTTTAGGTCGTAGACCAGCGCCAGCGCCTCGCGCGGGCTGAGGTCGTCGGGGCGTATCTCGGCCAGACGCGCCTCCACCGCCGAAGGTGCGGGTGCAGCCTCGGGGCGGGCCGCGGCCGAGAACAGCGGCAGGTCGTCGAGCAGCGCCGCCGCCCGGGAGCCGCCGCTGCGCTCGCTCTTCTCCAGCGTGCTCAGGATGTCGCGGGCGCGCGCCACCGCCGGTGCCGGCAGCCCCGCCAGCCGCGCCACCTGCACGCCGTAGGAGCGATCGGCTGCCCCTGGCCGGACCTCGTGCAGGAAGATCACGTCGCCCCGCCACTCCTTCACCGCCACGGTGGCGTTGGCCACGCCGGGCAGCTTGGCCGCCAGCCCCGTCAGTTCGTGGTAATGGGTGGCGAACAGCGCCCGGCAGCGGTTGACCTCGTGCAGATGCTCCAGCGTGGCCCAGGCGATCGACAGGCCGTCCCAGGTCGCCGTGCCGCGCCCGATCTCGTCCAGGATCACCAGCGACCGGTCGCAGGCGCGGTTCAGGATCGCGGCCGTCTCCACCATCTCCACCATGAAGGTGGACCGGCCGCGCGCAAGATCGTCGGCCGCCCCCACCCGGCTGAACAGCTGCGCCACCAGCCCGATCCGCGCCCGGGTGGCGGGCACGAAACTCCCCATCTGCGCGAGCACCGCGATCAGGGCGTTCTGGCGCAGATAGGTGGACTTGCCGCCCATGTTCGGCCCCGTTACTAGCCGGATCGCGGCGCCGGTCCCCTCGGGCAGCAGCGCGCAGTCATTGGCGACGAAGCCCGTGCCCTCCCGCGCCAGCGCGCGTTCCACCACCGGGTGCCGGCCGCCCTCCACTTCGAAGGCGCGGCTGTCGTCGACCTGAGGGGCGCACCAGTCGGCCTCGGCGGCGAGATCGGCGAGCCCCGCGGCCAGATCGATCTCGGCCAGCGCGGCCGCGAGCGCCCCCAGCGGCCCCGCGGCCTCCAGCACCGCTGCCCGCAGCGCCTCGAACTGGGCCTTCTCGATCTCCAGCGCGCGGGAGCCTGCGTTGAGGATGCGCGTCTCCAGTTCCGACAGGTCGGGCGTGGTGAAGCGCAGGGCGTTGGCGGTTGTCTGCCGGTGGCGGAAGGTCTCGTTCAGCGGCGGGGCCAGCATCCGTTCGGCATGGGTGGCCGTCGTTTCGACGAAATAGCCCAGCACGTTGTTGTGCCTGATCTTCAGCGACCCGATCCCTGTCGCCTCGGCATACTCCGCCTGCATCCCCGCGATCACCCCGCGGCCCTCGTCGCGCAGCCGCCGGGCCTCGTCCAGTTCCCCGTCATGCCCCGGCGCGATGAACCCGCCGTCGCGCAGCAGTGCCGCTGGCTCGGCCACCAGCGCGGCCTCCAGCAGCCCCGCCAGGTCCTCCAGCCCCACCAGCCGCTCCGCGGCCTCAGCCAACCGCGGCGCCACATCGCCCGCGCCCAGGACCCCGGCCAGCCGGTCGGCCTGTGCAAGCCCATCCCGGATCGCCGCCAGATCGCGCGGCCCGCCGCGTCCGAGCCCCAGCCGAGACAGCGCCCGGTCCAGATCCGGCACGCCGCGCAGGAGGGCCCGCAGGTCCCCGCGCAAGCGCACATCCGAGACCAGCTGTGCCACCGCCCCCTGCCGCGCGCCGATCTCGGCCAGATCGCGCGACGGCGCGGCCAGCCGCCGCTCCAAGAGCCGCGCCCCAGGCGCGGTCAGCGTCCGGTCCACTGCTGCCAGCGCCGAGCCCTCGCGCCCGCCCGACAGCGCCTGGGTCAGCTCCAGGCTGCGCCTCGTGGCCGCGTCGATCTGCATCGCGCCGCCCGCATCCTCGCGCACCGGCGGGCGCAGCAGCGGCAGCGCACCGCGCTGGGTCAGGTCGAGGTAATCCGCCAAAGCCCCCAGCGCCGAGAGTTCCGCCCGTGTAAACCCTCCGAACCCCGCCAGCGTGCCCACGCGGTAGAGCGCACAGAGCCGCCGTTCCGCCGCCGTGCTGTCGAAGGCCGCGGGCGCCAGCGGGGTCAGCGTGGCGCCAGCCTCCTCCACCAGCGCGCGCAGGCCCTCGGCGCGCTGATCGGCCACCAGCACCTCGCGCGGCATGAGCCGCGCCAGTTCCGGACCAAGCCGGGGCAGGGGGCAGGCCACCACCCGCACCTCGCCGGTGGAGATATCGGCCCAGGCCAGCGCCGCCTCCTCGCGCAACTCGGCGTAGGCCGCGAGGAAGTTCGCCCGCCGCGCCTCCAGCAGGTTTTCTTCGGTGAGCGTGCCGGGGGTCACGAGCCGCACTATTTCGCGCCGCACGACGGATTTGGAGCCGCGCTTCTTGGCCTCCGCCGGGTCCTCCATCTGCTCGGCGATGGCCACGCGAAAGCCCTTGCGGATCAGGGTCAGCAGGTAGGCTTCGGCGGCGTGGACGGGCACGCCGCACATGGCGATGTCCGCGCCCTGGTGCTTGCCGCGCTTGGTCAGGGCAATGTCGAGCGCCGCGGCGGCGGCCACGGCGTCGTCGAAGAACAGCTCGTAGAAATCGCCCATCCGGTAAAACAGCAGCGCCTCGGGGTGCTGCGCCCGGATGTCGAGATACTGCGCCATCATCGGCGTGACGGCGCCCGCGTCGTCCTCGGCCAAATCCGCCCCCTTCGCCGACCCGGCGCGACCCTATGCGAGCCGGGCCGGGCGCGGAAGGGGGGCTCAGCCCTGGGTGTCGCCGCGCGCGATGCGCAGGAACTCCCGCAGGCGGATCATGGCGGTGGCATCACCGCGGCGGGTGCGCAGGGCGCGGACGCTGGGGTGCAGTCCCTGGGCGCGGGCCATCTCGACATAGCGCGCGGCGCGCGAGGGGGAGGGCTCGCGTGGGCCGTCGGCCACATGTTGGCCGCTGCCGGTGCTTTCGGCGCGGGCCTTGCGCAGGAAGGCACGGGTGCGCGCGACCTCGGCCATGTCGCGGCTGCTGGAGTGCAGCGCGGCAAGCGCGGGGTGCAGCCCCTCGCGCAGGGCGATGTCGCGGTACTGTGCGGTGCGGGTCGGGCTCGCGCCGCGGGGGCCGTCGGCGACGTGGCGCCCGGTCGGGCCCTCTTCGGCTGCGGCTTGCGCGAGGAAGGCGCGCAGGCGGGCCTCCTCGGGGGTGTCCTCAGGGCGGCGGAAGGCGGCACCGGGCTGGGCCGCGCGCCGGCGCTCCTGTTCGACGAACCGTGCGGTGCGCTGGGGCACCGCGGGGCGGGCCTTGTCTGCGATGTGGCGTCCCATCTCTGTCCTCCTTGCCGGCGGGCTCTTTGGCGGCCCCTGCTCCCCAGAGATATGGGCGCTCGAACCCGGCCTTGTCACCCCCCACGCGCCGATCCGGCTGCATGGGGCCGTCCCATGCCCACCGGACGTGCAGATGCGGCGCGGCCTGGCGGCCCTAGCGGGGGGAGCGCTTGGCGAGGATGCGCTGGAGGGTGCGGCGATGCATGCTCAGCCGACGGGCGGTTTCACTCACGTTGCGGTCGCACTGTTCGTAGACCCGCTGGATGTGCTCCCAGCGAACGCGGTCCGCAGACATCGGGTTCTCGGGCGGCGGCGGCAGCGCGTCGCCGCGGGCAAGGAGCGCGTTCGTCACGTCATTGGCGTCGGCGGGCTTGGAGAGGTAATCCACCGCGCCGACCTTGACCGCGGCCACCGCCGTCGCGATGGCGCCATAGCCGGTCAGAACGACGATCCGGCAATCTGGACGGCGTGCCCGCAGCGCTTCGACCACGTCCAGACCGTTCCCATCCTCGAGCCGCAGGTCGACCACGGCAAAGGCCGGGGGATGCGCCGCCGCCGCCGATTTTCCGGCGGCCACCGAGCCGGCCATGACAGGCTCAAATCCCCGTTTCTCCATGGCGCGCGCGAGGCGCTTCAGGAACGCTTCGTCGTCGTCGACCAGCAGCAACGACCGGTCCGGGCCGATGGCCACCTGCGGATCGTCCTGCATCGATCTGGATATCCTTTCACCGTCCATGACGAGCAAACTAGGGCGGCCCCGGGGAAAGGTCAATTTGCAAGCTGGACTTGTCCGCCGGGACCTGATGGCCGAGCGGTGCGCTCAACTGGCCTCGATGAAACAGGCCACCGCCTCGGCGATCTCCTCGGCGGTCTGGGTGCGCCGGAACACCTCGACCACGCCATGGCCCGGCAGCGTGAGGTAGCTGAAGGTGGAGTGGTCCACGAGGTAGAACTCGCCGCCCTCCTCGTGGCGCTGGAAGAAGGTGCGGTACGCCTGCGAGGCCGCACGCACCTGTTCGTCCGAGCCGGTCAGGCCGATCATCGCGGGGTGCAGGTTGCCGGCAAACCGCGCGAGCACCTCCGGCGTGTCGCGCTCGGGGTCGACGGAGACGAAGACGGGCTGGGCGGACATGCCCCGGTCGGCCAGCAGATCCACCACCTGCGCGTTGCGCGCGGCATCCCAGGGACAGACGTCCGGACAGAAGGTATAGCCGAAATAGATCAGCGTCGGGCGGTCGATCAGGTCGGCGTCGGTGACGGTGCGGCCGGTGTGGTCCACCAGCTCGAACGGGCCGCCGATGGCGCCGGCGATGGCGGTCGACCGGCAATGGGCAAAGCGCGCGTCGCCCCGGTCGGACAGGATGAAATACCCCAGCCCGCCCAGCAGCGCCGCAATCAGAAGACCTGCCGAAACGGCATATTTCCCCGCCATGGCTGCGGCCTACCTCCACTATATCCGGGATGTATCTTCGCGGCGCCGTTGATCGCCCAATCCCTGCGCCCTAACAATGGCCAATCCGAACCCTGTGACACTAGGACCCGCATGCTTTCGCCCAGTCTCGGCCTGATGCGCCCGTCCACCCGCAGCGAATGGGTGCGGCTGCGCACGCTGGTGTTCCTGCGATGGGTGGCGATCATAGGGCAGCTGTCGGCGATCACGGTGGCAGACCGGTACTTCGGCCTGAGCCTCGACCTGGGGTTGTGTTACCTGGTGGTCGGGGCGGCGGTGCTGGCCAACCTTCTCGCCATCTGGCTCGCGCCCGGCAACAAGCGGCTGACCGAGGCCGAGGCGATGCTGACGCTGCTGTTCGACGTGGCACAGCTGTCGCTTCTTCTGTACCTCACGGGCGGCCTGACCAACCCCTTCGCGCTGCTGATCCTCGCGCCGGTGACGATCTCGGCCACGGTGCTGCACCTCAACACCACGCTGTTTCTGGGCGCCATGGCCATCGCCCTGGTCAGCCTGCTCGCGTTCTTCCACGTTCCCCTGCGGTTCGAATCAGGCGAGGTACTGGTAATCCCGCCGCTGTTCGAATATGGCTACTGGCTGGCGATCGTGACGGGGATCGTCTTCATCGGCCTCTATTCCCGCCGCGTCGCCTCCGAGATGCACGCGATGTCGGACGCGCTGCTGGCCACGCAGGCCGCACTTGCGCGCGAGCAGAAGCTGACCGATCTGGGCGGGGTGGTCGCCGCGGCCGCACACGAACTCGGCACGCCGCTTGCGACCATCAAGCTCACCTCCGCCGAGCTGGTCGAAGACCTGGCCGAGGCGCTGCCCGACCGCCCCGAACTGGTGGAGGACGCCCAGCTGATCCGCGAGCAGGCCGACCGCTGCCGCGACATCCTGCGCTCCATGGGCCGGGCGGGCAAGGAGGACACCCACCTGCGCCAGGCGCCCCTCAGCGCCGTGCTGCGCGAGGCCGCCGAGCCCCACGCCCGCCGCGGCAAGGACATCGTCTTTGCCGTGGGCCCCGGCGACAGCGATGCCGAGGCGCAGCCCGCGATCCTGCGCCGGCCCGAAGTCATCCACGGCCTGCGCAACCTGATCCAGAATGCAGTGGATTTCTCGCGCTCCACCGTCTGGGTCTCGGGCGACTGGAGCGACCAGGCCCTGACCGTGCGCATCCTCGACGACGGTCGCGGGTTTGCGCCGCAAGTGCTGGGCCGTCTGGGCGATCCCTTCGTGCGCCCCCGCCGCCCAAGCCCCGACCGGGTGGAGCGTCCGGGTTATGACGGCATGGGGCTTGGGCTCTTCATCGCCAAGACCCTGCTGGAGCGCTCGGGCGCCACGGTGAGGTTTTCCAACGCGCCCGCAGCCCTTGCCGCCGATCTTGAGGCCGATGGCGGCCGCCCTGGCCGCACGCCTCTCCCCAGCGGCGCCGTGGTCGAGGTGACCTGGCCCCGCGCCCGCATCACCCCGGCCCCCGGCGCGCCGCTGGCCCGCAACCGGCCCGTCACCGCCTGAGCCGCGGCGCAGAAAACCGAGGTTTTGAAGCAATATTTTCTTAACGGGAAATTAACGCACCTGGCGCAGTGTTGTGACGGTTTGTCCTTCGTTGCGAGGGTCCTCGGATGTGCGCAGAACGGCTTGCTGGCCCCGGCGGTGCCGGGCGGAAAGCATGGCCCGCCGCGGCGGATGGCGCCCTGCGGACCAGGCCCCGGCCGGGCCTGCGCCAAGGCGCTGTGGCGGGTTTCTGGGCTGTCCTGCTGGTGCTGGCCTGGACCACGGCGGCGGCTGCAGGCGCCCGCGCGCCGGGCCACACACCTGCCGCTGACCGGCCGGCCGCGGACCTGACCTCGGCCCTTGGCTGCGCCACTTCGGCAGAGCAGATGCCTCCCCATTGCCTCGATGCTTCTCGGCCGGCGTGCACGCCGGCCATGCTGGCTGCGTCGGATGGGGTCGCCGCCGTGGTCGGCGGCCGCTCCATGGCGGTGGCGTCGTCAACATCGCCGGCGGCGGCACGGTTGCCAGGGCATCCCCTGGCACACCCTGCGGCAGACGCGGGTGCCGCGGCGTCGGGGAGTATCGGCGTCGGCCCGGGTGCAACCGCCCGCTCGCCCGCTGCGGTGGCGCCGTTCGGCCCCCCGGCCGTGACGGTGCTGCAAGCGGGTCTGCAGTTGCCCTGGCCCTCGTCCGGGGACGGCACGAGCCGCTTGGGCGATCTCTTGTCCGCAAGCCTCCCTGCGGAGCGTGCGGCAGAGGCGCTTGTGTCGCTTCTGCCGGTGGCTGCGCTGCTGTTGGCCAGTTCCATGGCCACGGCGCTGGTGGCGCTGATGGTCGCGCATCTGGTGCTGCGCGGTCGGGCCCGGCGGGCGGCGCTGCTGGCGGCCTCACAGCCCACCGCGGCCGAGGACGCGGTCCTGCTGTTCGAGGGAGAGGCGCTGGTCGAGGCGTCGGACGGCGGCCGCGCGCTGGTGCAGGCGCTGCCGGCGGGCGAGGGGCCCTGGTCCCGTTTCTCGGCCTGGGCCGAGGAGCGGTTTCCCGGCTTTTCCGACCGCATCGCCCGGCTGACCGGGGGGGGCGCGCTGGACCTCACGGCCGCGCCGCCGCTGCGGCTGCGGCTGACGGCGCGATGGTGCCACGGCATGATCCGGGTGGCCTTGCATGACCCCGAGGCCGAGGGCCGCACGATCCCGGTCGACCGGCTCAGCCTCGCCGCGGCCGAGGCCGAACTGGCGCATCTGCGCCGGATGCTCGACGCAGCCCCGCTGCCGGTGTGGCGGGAATCGGACGACGGCACCGTGGTCTGGGCCAATCCCGCCTACATGCGGCTGGCCTGCGAAGGCGACGGCCGGGCCGAGGCGCTGCGCTGGCCGCTGCCGCGCCTCTTCGACCTCGCCCCGCCGGCCGAGGCCCCGCTGGGACCGCAGCGCGTCGGGCTGGACGACGAGGGGCCGCTGGGCCGCCGCTGGTTCGACTGCAGCACCCTTCTTGGGGCTGAGGGGCAGACAATCTGCTACGCCCTGCCCGCCGATGCCGCCGTCCGCGCCGAAGCCGCGCTCAAGGACGTGGTGCAGACGCTCTCGCGCACCTTCGCGCATCTGCCGGTGGGGCTTGCGGTGTTCGACAGTCAGCGCCGGCTGCAGATCTTCAACCCCGCGCTGGGCGACCTCACGACCCTGCCGGTGGAATTCCTGGTCTCCCGCCCCGGCTTCGAGGCCTTCTTCGACGCGCTGCGCAGCCGCAAGATGATCCCTGAGCCGCGCGACTATCGCGCCTGGCGGAAGGGCCTGACCGAGATCGAGCGCGCCGCAGCCTCCGGTCACTATCAGGAGGTCTGGTCGCTGTCGGGCGGGCAGACCTACCGCGTCACCGGCCGACCCCATCCCGACGGCGCGGTGGCCTTCCTGATCGAGGACGTCAGTGCCGAGGTCTCCCTCACTCGCCGGTTCCGCGCCGAGCTCGAGACCGGCCAGGCGGTGATCGACACAATGCCTGAGGCGCTGGCGGTGTTCTCGCCCGTGGGCGTGCTGGTGATGTCCAACACGGCCTATGCCGATCTGTGGGGGCTCGCCCCCGACACGCTGGTGGGCGAGATCGGCGTGGCCGAGGCGCTGGGCGTGTGGAAGGCCGCCTGCCATCCGGGTCCGCATTGGGCGCAGTTGCGCACGCTGATCGGCGCGGGCGGGCCCCGCCGCCCCTGGGAGGGCGCGATCCAGCTGCGCGACGGCCGCCACATGCTGTGCCGGCTGGTGCCGCTGCAGGGGGGCTCGACGCTCGTGGCCTTCCGCCCGGCCACCGAGGGAGCGTTGCCGGCCCGACCCGCCGGCCCGCCGCCCGGGACCGCCGAGAGCGTCGACGCGCCCCTGCGCGCAAACGGAGGTCCCTGAGCCCTGCGGCCGGGCTCTGCCTCAGGATCTGGTCGCGTCCTGTTCCGCAAGGTTCCGGCATCGGGCGGGATCATGTCGCTGCAGCCGCACCCGACCGCCAGGATAGACGGGGGCCGATGATGGGTCTCTTGTGCCGAGGCGCCCAGGACCGGCGTCCTCAAGCTCTGCATTCAGCCGACACCGACCCCTGACCCCAAGGCAAAGGCTGCCTCGCGCAGCGCAGCAAACTGGCATCGACGCACCAGGAAGACCCCAATGCCCCCGCCGCCGCCGGCGCGTCAGATCACGAAGCCCGCCAGCGTGTCGTCCTCGGTGATGTCGCGGAAGTCGTAGCCCGCGGCGCGCAGCCGCGCGTAAAGGGCGTCGAAATAGCGTGGCTCCGTGGTCTCGATCCCCAGCAGCACCGTCCCGAAGTTCCGCGCGGATTTCTTCAGGTATTCGAAGCGCGCGATGTCGTCTTCGGGCCCCAGCATCTCCAGAAAATCCCTCAGGGCCCCGGGGCGCTGTGGCAACCGCAACAGCAGGTACTTCTTGAGACCCCCGAAGCGCATGGCGCGCTCCTTCACCTCCGGCAGCCGCTCGAAGTCGAAGTTTCCGCCCGAGGTCACGCAGACCACCCGCCGGCCCCGGATGCGCCCGGCGATCTGCGGCAGCACATCCAGCGACAAGGCACCCGCAGGCTCCAGCACGATGCCCTCGACGTTGAGCATCTCCAGCATGGTGCCGCAGATGCGGTTCTCGGGCGCGGTCAGGACGTGGTCTGGCGCCACGTCCTTCAGATGCGCAAAGGTCCGCGTGCCCACCTGGGCCACGGCCGCGCCATCGACGAAGCTGTCGACGCGATCGAGCCGCACGGGATGGCCGGCGGCCAGGGCTGCGGTCAGGCTCGCGCCGCCGGCGGGTTCGACATAGAGCATCTCGCAGTCCGGCGCGCTGCTGCGCAGATGCGCCGAGACACCGGCGGCAAGACCGCCGCCGCCCACCGGCAGGACCACCGCATCGGGCGCGCCGCCCAGCTCCTCCAGCAGTTCCACCGCGACGCTGGCCTGGCCCTCGATCACGTCGGCATCGTCGAAGGGCGACAGGAAATGCCCCCCGCGCTCGGCGCAGAAGGCCTGGGCCGCGGCCAGCGACTGGTCGAAATAGTCGCCCGTCAGCACGATCTCGACCGCGTCGCCGCCGAAGGCGCGGGTCTTGCCGATCTTCTGCTGCGGGGTCGTCACCGGCATGAAGATCGTGCCCTGCACCCCGAAATGCCGGCAGACCCAGGCCACCCCCTGCGCGTGGTTGCCGGCCGAGGCGCAGACGAACAGCCGCCGGTCCGGGTGGACCGCCAGATGTTTGCGCATGGCGTTGAACGCCCCGCGAATCTTGTAGCTGCGCACCGGCGACAGGTCCTCGCGCTTGAGCCAGATGTCGGCGTCGAAGCGTTGGGAGAGGTGTTCGTTGCGCATGAGCGGCGTAGGCGGGAAGACCGCGCGCATCGCCTTCGTCGCGGCCCGGGCGGCCGCGTTGAAGTCACCCGCGTCGCCCGGAGCCACACCCTGAGGCGCGCCGGGATCGGAAAGGGGGGCGGGATCGGGCATCGGTTTCCTCGGAGGCCGGGGGAGCCGGGACCATGCAGGGATCGGCGCGGCGAGGCAAGGGCGCAGGCCTCAGAGGTCGAGGCTGAGCTGGCCTGCCGCCCGGGCCGGGCGGCGGCGCGCAGGTGCGCGGTCGTTGACGAAGCGGCTGGTGCCGTCCTTGCGGCTGGCGTGCTTGCGTACCACGGCGGCAGCTTCCTCGGCGAAACCTTGCGTCTTGCGCAGGCCCCAGACCGCCTCGCGGGCGGCGCGGGCCGCGGCGGCCACGTCAACCACCGGCTCGGGGTAGCGGCGGCCCAGTAGCCGGCCCGCGCCGTCCCACCGCCAAGGTTCCTGAAGGACGGCGTCGGGCACTTCGGACAGTTCCGGCAACCAGGCGCGGGTGAAGCGGCCGTCGGGGTCCTGCTCCCGGCCCTGCTTCACCGGGTTGTAGATGCGGATGGTGTTGATGCCGGTGGTGCCGGCCTGCATCTGCATCTGGCTCCAGTGGATGCCGGGCTCGTAGTCGGTGAAGCGGCGCGCCAGATGCGGCCCCGTCGCCCGCCAGTCGAGCCAGAGGTGATAGGACGCCACCGACACGAGCATCGCCCGCATGCGGAAGTTCAGCCATCCGGTGGCCGCAAGGTAGCGCAGGCAGGCATCGACGAAGGGGATACCGGTCTCGGCGGCTTCCCATGCCGCCAGTCGCGCGGCGTCGGGGCTGCGGGGGCGCAGCGCCTCGGTGGCGCGGTGCAGGCAGCGGGCCTCCAGGTCCGGGGCGTCCTCGAGCTTCTGCATGAAGTGGTCCCGCCAGGCGAGGCGCGACTCGAAGCTTTTCAGGGAGCCAGTCCAGGCGCCACCGGGCCGCTCGGCCCGGCGCGCGGCTGCGGCCTGTGCCACCTCGCGGCCCGACAGCGCCCCCCAGGCGAGATAGGGCGAGAGGCGCGAACAGGCGCGCTCGCCCGCGACGGGCGAGGCCATGGCGGCGCGGTAGCTCTCGCCCCGCGACGTGAGGAACGAACCCAGC
>SKMM01000062.1 GCA_007121055.1 Paracoccaceae bacterium
CGTCCTTGCGCGGCCCGCCATGGGTCAGCGCATGGTGCGCCCAGGTCACCGCACAGCCCGACAGCAGCAGGATCAGCGTGTTGATCAGCGGCACATGGAACGGGTCGAGCTGATAGAACTCCGGTTGCACATAGGCGGTGCCGGCGTACTCGTACATTGGGTACATGGCGTGCTTGAAGAAGCTCCAGAACCACGCGGCGAAGAACATCACCTCGGAGATGACGAACAGGATGAAGCCATAGCGCAGCCCGATGCGGACCACCGGCGTGTGGTCGCCCCCCTGAGCCTCGGCCACCACATCGGCCCACCAGGAAAAGCTGACATAGACAATGGCGGCAAAGCCGATGAGGAACAGCCAGGGCCCCGAGCCGTGCATCCACAGCACCGCCCCGAACAGCATCACGAAGGTGCCCACCCCGGCCATGAACGGCCAGATCGAGGGCGGCAGGACGTGGTAATCGTGGTTCTTCTCGTGGGCCATGGGCTCCCCCCGGATTTGGCGTCAGTTCGCCGCCGGGCCGCCTTGCAGGGCGGCATAGTCCTCATCGGACAGCTCGGCGGGGTGGAAGGTGTAGGACAGGGTGATCTGCGTGGTACCCCGGGCCTCACGGTCGGTGACCATGTCGGGATCGACATAGAAGCTGACGGGCATCTGCATCCGTTCGCCCGGCTGCAGCACCTGATACTCGAAGCAGAAGCAGTGGATCTTCATGAAGTATCGCCCCGCCGCATAGGGCGTGACGTTATAGGACGCGACGCCCGCGATGGGCTCGTCGGTGGGGTTGTAGGCCTCGTAGAATGCGAGCGCGGTCTCACCGATGCGCACCTGCATGGTGCGCTCGACGGGCCGGAACTCCCACGGAAAATCGCGGGCCTTGGAGGCGTCGAAGCGGATGCGCACGGTCTGGTCCAGAATCCGGTCGGACTCGGTGGCGGCAACCCCGGTGGTGCCACCATAGCCGGTGACCCGACAGAACAGATCGTAAAGGGGTACCGCCGCCCAGCCCATCCCGGCCATGAACAGCGCCACGGATGAGGCGTAGACGGTGGTGCGGGTGGTCCCCGACAGCGCCCTCCAGCGCGCGCGCAGGCTCATGGTGCGGACCTTTCCTCGTACCGGTCCGCAAGGGCGGGGCGGAAGGAATGGTCGAACGCCTCGATGGTGCCGCCGCGCTGCACCTTGGCGACGGTCAGCCCGAACACCAGCACGATGAACGCCACCAGCGTCACGGCGACACCGACATTGCGGCCCAGCCGGCGACGGTGGAGGTCATGGGATTGGGTGATGGCCATGGCTCAGCCTCCGATCCAGGGGTTTGCGGCGGCCTGCACCAGCAGTGCGCCGAAATGGGCGAACAGGTACCACAGCGACAGCCGGAAGAACTTCTTCTCGACGAGGTACTTGTCGGCCTCGGCCGTGGCCTCGTCGCGGGCCCAGATGGCCCAGGCGCCGCGCAGGAAGGCCGCGTTCAGCACCACGGCGGAGGCCAGATACACCGGCCCGCCGACCGAGGTGAAGCCAAGCCCCACCGCCACCGGCACCAAAAGCGCGGTGTAGACCAGGATCGCCCGCCGCGTGGCCTTGCGCCCATGGGTGACCGTCAGCATAGGCACCCGGGCATTGTGGTAGTCGTCCTTCATGAACAGCGCCAGCGCCCAGAAATGCGGCGGCGTCCACATGAAGATCAACCCGAACATCAGGAGCGGCTCCAGCGCCACGCCGCCCGTCACCGCAGCCCAGCCCACCAGCGGCGGAAACGCCCCCGCGGCCCCGCCGATCACGATGTTCTGCGGCGTCGCCCGCTTCAGCCACATGGAATAGACGACCGCATAGAAGAAGATGGTGAACGCCAGCAACCCCGCCGCCACGGCATTGGTCGCCAGCCACAGCATCACCACCGCGATGCCCGACAGCGCCATCCCCAGCCCCAGCGCCTCGCCCGCCTCGACCCGCCCCGAAGGCACGGGGCGACGTGCCGTGCGCCGCATCACCCGGTCGATGTCGGCATCCCACCACATGTTCAGCGCCCCCGAGGCCCCCGCCCCGAGCGCAATGAAGACAATCGCCGCCAGCGCCTCAACGGGGTGCAGCGCGCCCGGCGCCAGCAGCAGGCCGACCGCCGCGGTGAACACCACCAGCGACATCACCCTGGGTTTCAGCAGCGCGACATAGTCGCCGAAGCCCGCCTCGCCGGCCTGTGTCCCACTCGCGTTTATGTCGGTCATGGCTGCCCCTCCCCTGGCCGGCCGGTCACTCGGCCGCAGCCAGGTCCTGTTCGCGCGGCGTGCCGCCATAGGCCTCGATGGCACGGTCGAGCCAGGCCTCGTACTCCTCCTCGCTGACCACCTTGACGGTGATCGGCATGTAGGCGTGGTTCACGCCGCACAGCTCGGAACACTGGCCGAAGAACACCCCCTCCTGCTCCGCGCGGAACCACAACTCGCCCAGCCGCCCGGGAATGCCGTCCTGCTTCACCCCGAAGGACGGGATGGTCCAGCTGTGGATCACATCCGCCGCCGTGACCTGCACGAGCACGTTGCGGTTCACCGGCACCACCATGGACGTGTCGGTGGCCAGCAGGTAATGGCGGTCCTCGTAGCCATGTGCCGCCAGATCCTCGCGGTCCAGCATGAACGACAGGAACTCGAAATCATGGTCGGGGTATTCATAGCCCCAGTGCCACTGGTAGCCCGTGACCTTGATGGTCACATCCGCCTCGGGCATCGTCTGTTGCTTGAACAGGATCGGCAGCGAGAACGCCCCGATGAACACCAGGATCAGGATCGGCACCACCGTCCACGTCACCTCGAGCTTCGAGTGATGGGTGAAGGTGGCCGGCGTGGGGTTGGCCTGGGCGTTGTAGCGCCAGATCACCCAGCCCAGCAGGCCCACGACCAGCAAAGTGATGGCCGTCAGGATCACCATCAGCATGCCTTCGAGCCAGATGATGTCCCGCGCAAGCGATGTGACCGGCGTGTGGAAGCCGGTACCGCGGGCCACCGGCTCGCCGATCACCGGCAGCACAGGCAGGCCCTCGTCCAGCGCCCAGGCCGCCGGCGCCACCATCGCCAGCGGCAGTGCCGCGCCCAGCTTGCGGAGATATCCCATGCCCTGCCTCCCGTCCCGACCCCACACCCCGCGTTCCCCCTCCGGATCGCGGCATGCCATGGTGTGCCGTTTGCAATCACGCATTTGAGAACCATATTGACCGAGACTTGGCAAGCAAAACATCCCCCCGGTGCGGACCCGTTGACGCACCCAAGCCTGCTGCGCCCTCCCGCGCCCCCCTGGAGCCCCGCATGACCGACGCCCACACCCCCTTCCGCCCCTTCGACACCGCGCTGGACGAGGCCGCGGCCCTGCGCATCCTGCAGGACGCCGTGGCGGGGGCCGAGGATGGCGAACTGTTCCTCGAACGCCGCCGGTCCGAGGCGCTGGTCCTCGACGACGGCCGCATCCGCACCGCCAGCTACGACGCCTCCGAAGGCTTTGGCCTGCGCGCCGTGAAGGGTGAGGTCGCGGGCTACGCCCACTCCACCCATGTCACCGAATTCGCCCTGCGCCGCGCGGCCGAGACCGCCCGCCTCGCCGTGGGCGACGGCGGCGGCGTGCTCGCCCCCCCGCCCCCGGGCACCAACCGCAGCCTCTACGCTCCCATCGACCCAATGGCCGACGCGGGCTTCGGCGTGAAGGTCGACACCCTGCGCGAGATCGACGACTTCCTCCGCGCCCTCGACCCCCGCGTGGTGCAGGTCACAGCCACCCTCGCCGCCTCCGTGCAGGAGGTCGAGATCCTGCGCCCCGAGGGCACCCGCCTGCGCGACCTCCGCCCCATGACGCGGCTCAACATCTCGGTGATCGTCGAACAGGACGGCCGCCGCGAATCAGGCAGCGCGGGCGGCGGCGGCCGCATCGGCCTGTCGGGCCTGATGGCCAGCGACCACTGGCAGGGCGTCGCCCGCGAGGCCCTGCGCATCGCGCTCGTGAACCTGCGCGCCGAGGCCGCGCCCGCCGGCGTCATGGACGTCGTCCTCGGCCCCGGCTGGCCCGGGATCCTCCTGCACGAGGCCGTGGGCCATGGCCTCGAAGGAGACTTCAACCGCAAGCGCGCCTCTGCCTTCGCGGGCCTCATGGGCCAGCGCGTCGCCGCCCCCGGCGTGACCGTCCTCGACGACGGCACCATCCCCGACCGCCGCGGCTCGCTCACCATCGACGACGAGGGCATGCCGTCGGCGCGCAATGTCCTGATCGAGGACGGGATCCTCGTGGGCTTCATGCAGGACCGCCAGAACGCCCGTCTGATGGGGGTCGCCCCCACCGGCAACGGCCGGCGCGAAAGCTACGCGCACATCCCCATGCCGCGCATGACCAACACCTACATGCTGTCCGGCGACGCCACGCCGGAGGCGATCCTCGCCGACCTCAAGGACGGCATCTACGCCGTGGGCTTCGGCGGCGGGCAGGTGGACATCACCAACGGCAAGTTCGTGTTCTCCTGCACCGAGGCCTACCGCGTCCAGAACGGCCGCGTCGGCGCCCCGGTCAAGGGCGCGACCCTGATCGGCGACGGCCCCACCGCGCTGCAGCAGATCCGCGCCATCGGCAACGACATGTCCCTCGACCCCGGCATGGGCAATTGCGGCAAGGCAGGCCAATGGGTGCCCGTGGGCGTGGGCCAGCCCACCCTGATGATCGGCGGGCTGACCGTGGGCGGCTCGGCCGCCTGATGGCGCGGCCGGGCGGACAGCCCGGCCCGCGCGCGCCGCACCGCCTGCCCTGCAATGCGGCCATGGCGGAGCCCCCCCGGCGCAGGGCGATGCTGCGACCACGCTCCCTGCAAGTCCCCCTCCCAGCCCGACCAGCAACGCGGCGATTGCGGCGGTCCGCTGCGCGGGCTAAGCCCCGGCCATGAAGATCGCCTGCTTCAACATCAACGGGGTCAAGGCCCGCCTGCCGGTCCTGCTGGGCTGGCTGGCGGACGCGCGCCCCGACGTCGC
>SKMM01000243.1 GCA_007121055.1 Paracoccaceae bacterium
CGGAGAGGTCGGGGGCGGCGGGCAGGGCTGCGATGCGCGCCTCGGCATCCGCCCGGCCGGCGGCGGCCGTCTGCAGCTCCGACAGGCGCGCGTCGCGCACCATCATGGCCAGGCGCGCCAGATCGGAGAGGCGGTCCTCGCCCCTCATGGCGCGCGCCGCGCCGCCTTGGCGCGCATCTTCTCGGCAAAGCGGATCGCGGCGGCGACGGCACGGTAATGCTCGGGGCGGATCTCCTGCTCAAGCTCGACGGTGGCGTGCAGCGCGCGGGCGGTGGGGGCGTCCTGGCGGATCGGCACACCGGCCTCGGCGGCGGCCGCACGGATGCGCAGCGCCACCTCGTCCACGCCCTTGGCCACACAGACGGGGGCGCGGCCTGCGGCGCGGTCCCATTTGAGGGCGACCGCGTAATGGGTGGGGTTGACGATGACCACGTCGGATTTCGGCACCTCGGTCAGCATGCGGTTGGTGGCGATCTCCTGCCCGCGCTGGCGGCGCTCCTGCTTCATGTAGGGGTCGCCCTCGGAGTTCTTGATCTCGTCGCGCAATTCCTTGTGGGACATGCGCTGCTTGCGCAGGTGGTCGGCGCGCTGCCAGAAGAAGTCGATGGCGCCGATGGCGAGCAGGATCACCACCACGAGCGCGAGGAACTCCAGCAGCAGCTTCATCATCTCGACGCTGATCAGGCCGGGGGTGAGGTGGATGGTGCCGAGGATGCGCGGCAGGCGGGCGAGCAGGAAGAGCCACAGGAGCGTGCCGATGATCACGAGCTTGGCCGTGCTCTTGGCGAATTCGAACAGGCCCGAGCGGCCGAATTTCTGCTTGGCGTTGGACAGGGGCGAGATGCGCGAGGCCTTGGGCTTGAGCTTTTGCGGGGCGAAGACGAGCGCGCGCTGGGCAAACAGCATCGCGAGCGCCGCGAGGAAGGGCACGAGGAACAGCGGCGCGAGCGCGCCGCCGAGATGGGCGAGGATGCCCCCCACCGGGCTGCGCACCCCCTCGGTCATCAGCGGCGCAAGCCGGTCGGCCTGGTCGAACAGCACCACGCCGGCCGCGCCCGCCGCCACGAGGCCGCTGCCGCCCACCGCCGCGCCCGCGAGCGCAAGCCCGCCATAGGCCGCCGCCGTCACCAGATCGTTGGACTTCGGCACATCGCCCTTGCGCCGCGCCTCGTCGAGCTTGCGCTGGGTCGGTTCGTGCTGCTTCTCGGAGCTGTCGCTGTCCTCGCTCATCGCGCGATGCCCGTGGGATCGTTGAGGAACCCGCCCAGCGCGCCCAGCCAGACCGCCAGCGCCCCGGGCACCACGAGCATCAGCAGGATCAGCCCCCCCAGCGTCAGCGCCGGCGCGCCCACGAAGGCGACCATCAGCTGCGGCATGGCGCGGTTGATGGCGCCCAGCGCCATGTTGTAGACCAAGGCTGCGATCACGAAGGGCGCGGCGAGCGAGAAGGCCAGCGCAAAGGCCCGGGCGACCTGCGCCACCCCCCATTCCGCCAGCATCCAGCCCGGCGGAAACTCCCCCATCGGCATGAAGCTGTAGGACAGGAGCAGAAGCTCCGCGAGGCGCACGTGCAGCCCTGCCATCACCGCCAGCGCAAGCCCCGCCACCACCAGAAGCTGCGAGATCGCCGGCTGCGGATCGACGCCCGCGCCGCCGAAGAACTGCGCGAGCGACGTGGCCTGGGCGGCCATGGTGCCCCCGGTCTGCAGGGCGATGACGAAGAGCCGCAGCGCAAGCCCGATGGACAGGCCCGCCACCGCCTCGGTGCCGAGCGCACGCACCCAGCCGCCCGGGGCGGTGGCGAGCTGCAGCGCCTCGGGCGCCACCGCGGGGGCGACGATCAGGGTGAAGGCGATGCCGATGGCCAGGCGCACGCGCATGGGCACCAGCTGCTCGCCGAAGGCCGGCAGCAGCGCCATCGCGGCGCCCACCCGGAAGAAGACGATGAAGCCCGCCAGCACGACCTCCTGGCCGAAGCCCATGATGGTGGCCAGCGCCTCGGCGGTCTCGGGCGTCATGCGGGCACCATGCCCACCAGCGCCGGGCGCGCCTCCATCCCAATCTCCTCGTAGGACAGCACCGGGGCGACGATGCCCTTGGCGGCCAGCACCAGCCGGACGAAGCGCCGCCGGCGCGAGGAGGTCACCACCGCCGGCTGCCCGCCCCCCTCGGAGGCGCGCGCGAGCTTCTCGGCGAGCGCCGCGGCCAGCCGGTTGAAGTCGCCCGGCGGCAGCGCGATGTCGGTCTGCCCGCGTTCGCCGGACACCTCGTAGGTGGTGAACACCTGCTCCCATTCCGGGGCGAGCTGTACCAGCGCGATGGTCCCGTCCGCGCGCTTGAGCTCGGCCACCAGCTGGAAGCCGAGCCGCTGGCGGACATGTTCGGTGATTGCCTCGGGGGTGGCGTGGCTCATCCGCGCCTCCGCGATGGCCTCGAGGATCACGGGCAGGTTGCGGATCGACACCCGCTCCTCCAGCAGGAGCCGCAGCACGGACAGGAGCAGGTCCATAGGGACCTTCTCGGGGATCAGCTCGTCGAAGAGCTTGCGGTTGGCCTCGGCCCGGCCGCGGTCGGAGAGGTCGCACAACTCGTCCAGGAGCCGGCGCAGGCCCTTGAGGGTCAGGAGGCGGGCGAAGTTGCGGCGGATCACCTCGAGCAGATGGGTGGCCAGCACCTCGGCCGGGGTGACGACGGTGCTGCCGGCGAGCGTCGCCTCCTCCTGCGCGGCGGCGGGCAGCCAGCGGGCGGGCGCGCCATAGACCGGCTCGCGCACCTCCTCGCCGGCCGGGGTGTCCTCGGCCCCGTCGGTCAGCAGCGCCAGCACCAGACCGGGGCGCAGCCGGTCGCGCGCCTGCACGACCCCCTGTATGCGGATGACGTAGCTGCCCGGCGGCAGGCCCGCATCGTCGGTCAGCCGGATCTCGGGCAGGACCATGCCATAGAGCTGCGCCACATGGTTGCGCATGTTGCCGATCCGCGCGTCGAGCCCGGTCGCGGGGTCCAGCACCATCGGCACGAGGTCGGGGGCGAACTGCACATGGATGTCGTCGAGGTCGAGCGAATCGCCCAGCCGGGCCGGGGCCGGCTCGGGCGTGTCGGCGGGGTCGGGCGGGGCGGCGGCCTCCTGCGCGGCGCGGCGCTGCAGCGACCAGCCGGCCCAGCCCAGCGCGCCCGCCCCGAGGATGAAGGGCAGGAAGGGCAGCCCCGGCACGAAGGCGAACAGCGCCATCAGGAGCGCCACCGTGACCACCGCCGCCGGGTAGCGGCCGAGCTGGCCGAAGATCGCCATGTCGGTGGCGCCGGTGGCCCCGCCGCGCGCCAGCAGAAGCCCCGCGGCCACCGAGATGATCACGGCGGGGATCTGGCTGACGAGGCCGTCGCCCACGGTCAGGATCGCATAGGTCTCAAAGGCCGCCCCGATGGGCATGCCATGCACCATCGTGCCCACCACGAGGCCGACGATGATGTTCAGGAGCGTGATGAGCAGCCCCGCGATGGCGTCGCCCTTCACGAATTTGGAGGCGCCGTCGAGCGAGCCGAAGAAACTCGTCTCGGCCTGTTCGCGTTCGCGCCGGGCGCGGGCCTCGGCGTGGTCGATGGCGCCGGCGGCCATGTCGCTGTCGATGGCGAGCTGCTTGCCCGGCATGGCGTCGAGCGCGAAGCGCGCGCCGACCTCGGCCATCCGGCCCGCGCCCTTGGTGATCACGATGAAGTTCACGATCAGCAGCACGCAGAAGATCACCACGCCGAGCAGCACCGAGCCGCCCATGACAAACATGGCAAAGCCCTGGATCACGTCGCCCGCAGCCGAGGGGCCGGTGTGGCCTTCGCCGATGATCAGCTTGGTCGACGAGACGTTGAGCGACAGCCGCAGCATCAGCGAGGCGAGCAGCACCGTGGGGAAGGCGGAGAAGTCGAGCGGGCGCTGCACGAACAGCGTCACCGTGAAGATCAGGATCGCCAGCGCGAAAGACGCCGCGAGGCCGATGTCCAAGAGCCAGGCCGGCACCGGCAGGATCATCATCACGATCACCGCCATCAGCGCCAGCGCCAGCAGGATCGTCGGGCGGAACAGCCCCTTGATGGCTTCGGTCATTGCAGCGCCCTCGCCGCGGACACGATGAGCGCGGACCGCGGCGCCGCGCCCCCGGCCAGCGAGCCGAGCCGGGCGGGTTCGGTCCCGGCCGGCCCGAACAGCGGTTGCGCAGCTTGGAGGAGCGGACCGCCCCGGCTGCGCGTGGCGTCACGCCGGCTCGCCCGGGCCGCGGTGGGCGGACCCGGGGGCTGCGCGCTCTCGGTGACCGCCAGATGCTGGCGGAACCGCGCGGTGTAGCGGTCGGCGAGGGCGGGCGTGCGCGAGTGATAGGCGCCAGCCGCGGCCTCCCAGTCCCCCAGTTCGTCCCGCAGCCCCGCGAGGAAACGCGCCGCGTAGAGCGCGTTGGCCTCGGGGTCGAACATCGCCTCGGGGGTGGCGAAGGCCTCGCCATGCCAGCGGAAATTGACCTGGAAGCAGCCGATGTCGATGCTGCGAAGCCCCTCGCCGCGCAGGGAGCGGACATGGGCCTCGGCCGCGGCGCGGCTGTCGAACCAGCGCCCCGCGCCGGCGGCGTGGGTGGTCCAGGGCCAGGGCCGGACCGCGCCGCGATGTCGCCGGCCGGTTTCGGTCAGCGCGATGGCCTGCAGGACGGCAAGCGGCACCCCCGTCGCGACCGCCGCACGCTCCGTGGCGCGGTCGCACAGCTCCGACGGATCGGCCTGGACCGGAAGGGTCGGCACGGCCATCAGCCCGAGCAGCAGGAGCAGCGCGGGGATTGCGCGGCACCCCAGTGCCGGGAGAAAGGACTTCACGATCACGGTGGCGATGCCTTCGGCAATTCTTGCACGACGGGGGCAGGCTAGGGCGCGGGGGTTGCGATTCGGTAACCGCCGCGCCCCGGGTCGGTCAGCGGGTGGGTGGGGGGTGGGCGGCCAG
>SKMM01000116.1 GCA_007121055.1 Paracoccaceae bacterium
GCCTATTGCGATCTGCTGGACGAGGGCCGGCAGGCGGAGGCCGAAGCGGAGCTTGCGCGGTTGCGCACGGCTGCGGCGCAGGCCGCGGCGCTGGGGCTGGAGGTGCACGCGGGCCACGGTCTGGCCTTCCACAACGTCGCCCCCGTGGCGGCCATCCCGCAGGTGGTGGAGCTGAACATCGGGCATTTCCTGATCGGCGAGGCGGTGTTCCTGGGCCTGCCCGCCGCCATCGCCGAGATGCGCCAGCGGATGGACGCGGCCCGGCCGTGATCCTCGGGATCGGCACGGATCTGGCCAACATCGAGCGCATTGCGGCCACGCTGGAGCGCTTCGGCGACCGGTTCCGCCACCGCGTCTTCACCGACACCGAGATTGCCAAGTCCGAACGCCGCCGCGACGTCGCGGCCACCTATGCCAAGCGCTGGGCGGCGAAGGAGGCCTGCTCCAAGGCGCTGGGCACGGGGCTGCGGATGGGGATCGCGTGGCGGGACATGGCGGTGCGCAACCTCGCGACCGGGCAGCCGGTGATGGAGGTCACCGGTTGGGCGGCCGAGCGGCTGGCGTCGATGACGCCGCCCGGCCACACCGCCACCATCCATGTCAGCCTGACCGACGACCACCCCTGGGCCCAGGCCTTCGTGGTGATCGAGGCGGTGCCCACACGGTGACCGCAGCGCCCCGCGCCGAGGCGTGATGTGTCGTGCGGGGCCCGGCGGCTTGACTTGCCCACCCCCCACGGCCAGAGAGGCGCGACCCGCCCCCCCGCAGCCAGGAGACCCGCATGGCCACCACGACCGGCAAGAAGGACGGCATCTGGGAGACGCTCAAGACCGTCTTCTGGGCGCTCGTCATCGCGGGGATCTTCCGCACGCTGTTCTTCCAGCCGTTCTGGATCCCGTCCGGGTCGATGAAGGAGACGCTGCTGATCGGGGATTTCCTGTTCGTCAACAAGATGGCCTATGGCTACAGCCGCTGGTCCTGCCCGTTCGGCGCCTGCCCCATTCCGGGGCGCATCTTCGGCTCCGAGCCCGAGCGTGGCGACATCGTGGTGTTCCGTCATCCGGTCACCGGGGCGGATTTCATCAAGCGCGTCATCGGCCTGCCCGGCGACACGGTGCAGATGCAGAACGGGCGGGTGGTGCTGAACGGCGAGGAGCTGCCGCAGGAGCCCGAGGGCACCTTCGTCGAGGTGTTCGAGCGCCAGGGCCCGGTCGGCCAGTTCCCGCGCTGCGCCAACGCGCCGGTGGGCGTGGGCGGCGAGTGCGAGAAGGCACGCTACCGCGAGACGATGCCGGACGGGCGCAGCTACATCGTGCTGGATATCTCGGACAGCTTCATGGACAACACGCCGCTGTTCACCGTGCCCGAGGGGCATTTCTTCTTCATCGGCGACAACCGCGACAACAGCCAGGACAGCCGCTCGCCGCAGTCGGTGGGGGGCGTGGGGATGGTGCCGTTCGAGAACCTGATCGGGCGGGCGAACCATGTGGTGTTTTCCTCCGCCGGACGCTCCATGCTGTTCTTCTGGACCTGGCGGTCGGACCGGTTCTTCCAGCGGCTGGAGTGAGCCGGCCAGGGCAGGGGGTGAGCGGATGAAGCAGAGCGCCGAGCTGCGCGCCTTCGCCGCCCGGCTGGGGCATGAGTTCGCCCGGCCGGAGCTGCTGGTGCAGGCGGTGACACATGCCTCCATCGCCTCGTCCACGCGGCCCGACAACCAGCGGCTGGAGTTCCTGGGCGACCGGGTGCTGGGGCTGGTGATGGCCGAGGCGCTGCTGGCCGCCGACGGGCAGGCCCGGGAGGGCCAGCTGGCGCCGCGCTTCAACGCGCTGGTGCGCAAGGAGACCTGCGCCGAGGTGGCGCGCGAGATCGGGCTGGGCGAGGTGCTCAAGCTCGGCCGGTCCGAGATGCTGACCGGCGGGCGGCGCAAGGAGGCGCTGCTGGCCGATGCCATGGAGGCGGTGATCGCGGCGGTGCACCTCGACGGCGGGTTCGCGGCCGCGCGGGGGCTGGTGCTGCGGCTGTGGGGCGGGCGGCTGGCGCGGGTCGAGGACACGCCGCCCGACGCCAAGACCGCGCTGCAGGAATGGGTGCAGGCCCGCGGCCACCCGCCGCCCGACTACGTCCAGGTCGACCGCAGCGGCCCCGACCATGCGCCGCGCTTCACCATCGAGGTGCGCCTGGCCACCGGCGAGACCGCCCGCGCCGAAGCCGGCTCTAAGCGCACCGCCGAACAGGCCGCCGCCCAGACCCTGCTTGCCCGCCTCACCGAGGCGGCGCCGGCCAACCCGGCCGGCGGATGACCGGCTGCCGCGCATGGCCCCGGGCCCCAGCGCGAGCGCACGCCTGATCGAGCCCACGGTCCGACGCACGTCGCCCGGGTTTTCAGACCCCCGCATACCCCAGCCGACAGGGCCGGCTGGCGGCGCGCCCTCGCACCAGCTTTGGCGCGGCCTGCGGCTGGCACGCGATCCGGTGCCCAAGCCGCAGGCAATGCAACCCTTGCGCGAGCCGCCCCGGCGCCCTCGGGCTTGACCGGCGCCCGGCCTCCATTACCTTCATTTCGCATGGTCGTTTGATGAGGTCTGCCCATGCGCTCGCATCTCTTCGTCCCGCTCCTCGCCCTGTCGCTGTCGCTGGCCACGCCGGTCTGGCCGGGCGAGATTTCCCGCACCATTCAGGCCCAGATCGACGCCTTCCTGGCGGGCGACATGGACACCGCCTTCAGCTTCGCCTCGCCCGGCATCCGCAACACCTTCCGAACGCCCGAACGCTTTGGGCAGATGGTGCAGTCGGGCTATCCGATGGTCTACCGCTCCGCGGGCGTTCGGTTCCTCGACCGCCGCGAGCATCCCGGCGGCGGCCAGGTGCAGCGGGTCATGATCACCGACGAGGCAGGGCGGGTGCATCTGCTCGACTATCTGATGATCCCCGGCGCCGATGGCTGGCAGATCGCCGGGGTGCAGATCCTGCGCGGCAAGGCCGTGGGCACCTGAGCCCGTTCAGCCCTGCCTCAGGTCGTCCGGCCCCAGCACGAAGGCCCGGCCGAACCCGCCATTGAGCGCGGCCCCCTCGGGCCGCAGCAGCACGAACCAGAAGTCGGCGAAATCCACATAGAGCTTCGCCTTCGGGTGCTGCGCCAGCCAGCGTTCCCGCAGCACGTCGTGCCCAGCCCCGCGCGGCACGACCTCGGCCCGCACGTCGAGCGACAGCCGCGGATGGGTCAGCGGATCGCCCCGCGGCCCGGGCTCACCCAGGAGCACACAGGCCCGCGGCTCGGCCCGTAGAGCACGGGTGTGCAACGACAGGTCCGACACCAGCGTCACCGGCACGCCGCGCGCATCGGTTCCGATGGCCACCCGCGTCACATGGGGCAGGCCCGTGTCTGGATGCACCACCGCCAGCGCCCCGAACCGCGCGTCCGCGATCAGCCCGCGCGCCAGCGCGCGGGCGTCGTCGTCGGTGGGCCGGATGGGCGAGGGCGCGTCGTCGGACATGGGCCCACGCTGGCCCAGCCCGCGCGCCCGCACAACCCCGCCCACACCGGCAGCGAGGGACGAATCACCGACCCGTGACGGGGCGGCGCGCGGCGCGCGACGGGGGCACCTTGGCCATCGTCCCCGCCCCCGCACCCGGCCCTGCGCGGGTGGCCCGGCCGTCTTGCCCCGCCAACCACGCCGCCGGATTGACAGTTGCGTGACACCCCAAACTCATGATTTCCGGCCGCCTCTGCGGTGCAGCAATACCGAATGTTTACTTCTCGCCAAGTAAAACGGTTAAGAAATACACAAAAAAACATCGCCAGAAAAAAGGGTTACGGATAAGTTGACGGCTGGAGTAGACTGATGTCCTGAAAACGGCGCGGTTGCCTTTGCAAGCAGCCCGCCGCAGGGTGTGGCCCCCAAGACGCCGCACATGAGGAGGAGGAAGCCCCATGACCGTCCAAGGCCAGCCCCAGGCTGCCCATACCTATCCTGCGCCCGACGCCTTCACCGCCAACGCCCATATCGACGCCGCGCGCTACGAGGAGATGTACGCGGCCTCGGTCAAGGACCCCGAGGCCTTCTGGGCCGAGCATGGAAAGCGGCTCGACTGGATCAAGCCCTACAGCCGGGTCAAGGACGTCAACTTCACCTTCGGCGAGGTCTCGATCCGCTGGTTCGAGGACGGCACGCTGAACGTCGCGGCGAACTGCATCGACCGGCATCTGGCCAAGCGCGGCGACCAGACCGCGATCATCTGGGAACCCGACGACCCCAAGACCGAGGCGCGGCACATCACCTACCGTGAGCTGCACGAGCAGGTCTGCCGGATGGCCAATGTGCTGAAAAGCCAGGGCGTGACCAAGGGCGACCGGGTGGTGATCTATCTGCCGATGATCCCCGAGGCGGCCTATGCGATGCTGGCCTGCGCGCGGATCGGGGCGATCCATTCCATCGTCTTCGCGGGCTTCTCGGCCGATGCGCTGGCCGACCGGGTCAACGACAGCGAGGCCAAGGTGGTCATCACCGCCGACGAGGCCCCGCGCGGGGGCCGCAAGACGCCGCTGAAGTCCAATGCGGACGCCGCGCTGCTGCGCTGTTCGGACAAGGTGCGCTGCATGGTGGTCAAGCACACCGGCGGGCAGACCACCTGGGTGCAGGGCCGTGACGTGGACGTGCTGGAGCTGATGTCCCACGCCAGCCCCGACTGCCCGGTCGAGGAGATGGGCGCCGAGGATCCGCTCTTCGTGCTCTACACCTCCGGCTCCACAGGCAAGCCGAAGGGGGTGGTGCACAGCTCGGGCGGGTATCTGGTCTATGCGGCCATGACCCACGAGCTGGTGTTCGACTACCACCCCGGCGACGTGTTCTGGTGCACCGCCGATGTGGGCTGGGTCACCGGCCACAGCTACATCGTCTATGGTCCGCTGGCCAATGGGGCCACAACGCTGATGTTCGAGGGCGTGCCCACCTGGCCCGA
>SKMM01000160.1 GCA_007121055.1 Paracoccaceae bacterium
ATCCGGCCGCTCCAGCCCGTCGAGCACCACATCCGCGCGCCACTCCTCGCTCTCCTCCGCGTCGAAGGCGATGTCGAGGTCCAGCGCGCCCAGCGTCGTGGGCGGCCCCGCCAGCGGCAGAAGCACCGGCGCGCCATCCGCCGCCGCCACCCGCCCGCGCAGCGCGATCTGCTCCGGCAGCCCCCCCGGCCCCACCGACACCGAGCCCTCCAGCCGCAGCTGCTGGGCCGTGATGTCGATCTCCGACAGCACCACGCCACCCTCTGCGCCCTCCGCACCGGCCACCAGCAGCCGCGTGTCGGGGCCGAAGAACGCGCGGTACTCGGGCTGGAACAGCGGCCGCAGATCGCCGGCCAGATCGGCGCGGAAGCCCTGCGTGTCGTCTTCGGTGCGCATCAGCGCGACCGCGCCCGCCAGCCGCGGCTCCCCGTCGGTCGCCAGCGCCACATCGGCGGTGAAATCGCTCAGGCTGCCGTCGCCCACGACCCGCAGCCCCAGCGCCGGCCGGTCGGGCAGGTCCAGCAGCGTGGCCGCGATCCCCTCCGGCCCCTCGCTCAGCTCAAGATCGACCTCCAGAGCGCGTGTCTGGTTGGAGAAATGCCCCGCCAGCCGCAACACCCCCTCGGCGCCATCGGTGCGCACCGCCTCCAGCCGCGTGCGCCCCTCGCCGCCGGCCAGCTGCGCCGAGCCATCCAGCCGCAGCGTCACCGGCTGGCCCAGCACGGGTTCGCCCAGCTGCACCACCTCCGCCTCGATCCGCCCGATGTCCACCGACAGCGGCAGCTCGGGCAGCGAGAAGGGCGTGGCCTCGGGCGCCGGCATGTCGCCCGGCCCCGCCTCGGGCAGCCGCTCCAGGATGATCTCCTCGGCGCTCAGCGACGTGACCTGCAACGCCCGCCGGAACAGCGCCCCGCGGTTCCAGTCCAGCTGCGCGCCCCGCAGCGTCAGCCACACGCCCTCGTCGTCGGCGATGGTCAGCTCGGCGATGGTCGCGCGCGACGACAGCGCGCCCTGGAACCCGGTGATGCGCACCTCGCGGCCCGCCTCCGACAAAAGGTCCTGCAGCTGCCGCGTCAGGAAGCCCGCATCCTCCGCCAGCGCCGGCGCCGGCAGCGCAAGCGCCACGCACAGAACCACCCCGCGCCGCATCAGAACGCCTGCCCGATGCCGATCGCAAGCTGCACCCCGTTGCCCGTATCGCCCTGCACGGGGGCTGCCAGATCCACCCGGATCGGCCCGATCCCCGTGCGGTACCGCAGCCCGATCCCAGCGCCCGCATGCCACTCGCCATCCTCCAGAAAGCTCGAGGCGCTGACATAGCCCGCGTCCACGAAGCCGACGACCCCGATCGTGTCCGTCACCCCGACCCGCGCCTCGCCCGACAGCCCGGCAAAGCCGCGCCCGCCGATGCGCACCCGCTGCCCGTCGGGGGCGATCTGCTCCACCCCCAGCACGCGATAGGGCTGGCCCCGCACCGTGCCGCTGCCGCCCGACAGGAACAGGAACTCCCGCGGCGTCTCGTTCAGCCGCGACCCCACCACCGAGCCCAGCTGCAGCCGCCCCGCCAGCACCACGCGCTCGGCCACCCCGCGATAGGCCCGCGCGTCGAGCCGCAGCTGCGCCCCGCTGTCGGCGCCGCGGATGCCATAGAACGGCGTCGCGCGCCCATCGAGATAGATGCCCCGGGTCGCGTCGCGCTCGTCGTCGCGGGTGTCCCAGCGCAGGCCGCTCGGCAGGATCACCGCCTCGCGGGTCTGCCGGCCAAAGGCGTCGCGGGTCTGTTCCACCAGATACCCCAGCGCCAGATCGCCCGTCAGCCGGTCGCCGAACCGGTGCGACACCCCTGCCGTGGCAAAGAACCGCCGCACGTCGAAGTCGCGCTCGCTCACCGTCTCGGCGACCGCGTTCAGGTTCAGCGTGGTCTCACGGGTGAAGGTCGCGGGCCGCGCCAGACTGACCGCCAGCCGGAAATCCTGCCCCGAGATCGAGCCGCCGATGCCGCCCACCTCTCCCTCGACCCGGAACCGCTCGGCGCCGCCCAGCAGGTTGCGGTGCAGCCAGAACGCCGACAGCCGGCCGCCCTCGTCGGTGTCGACCTCGGCGCCGAAGCCGAAGCGGCGCAGCGGCGCCTCGACCATGGTCACGGTGATCTCGAGCGTGCCGTCGGGGTTGGGGGCGCTCGCCTCGGTCATCGCCACCGACGAGAAGCTGCCGGTGCGCCGCAGCCGCTGGGCCGCGGCCTCCAGCTCGGCGGGGTCGAAGGGCTCGCCCTCGGGCAGGTCGGCGATGCGGTGCACGCGGTTCTCCCGCATCCGCTCGTTGCCGCGCACCACCAGCCGGCTGAACCGCACCGGCGGGCCCGGCAGGATCTCCACCTGCGCATCCAGCGTGCCGGCGCGGTGGTCGGCCACGATGCGCTGGCCGCCCGGCTCGGCCAGGGCATGGCTGGCCGCGCGCCAGCCGTCCACCGCCCGGCGGGTGGCACTGCGGATCAGGTCCGACCGCGCCGTCTCGCCCACCGCAAAACCTGCCGGCAACTCGGTGCCCGGCGCGAGCGGCGCCACCTCGGCGCGGGAAAAGGCGAAGACCGGGCCGGGATCGACCGTCACCTCGATCCGCCCGATGCTGCGCGGCACCTCCAGCGGGTCGAACTCGGCGGCCTCGCGCCCGTCGATGCGCACCGACACGGTGCCGCCGTAATGGCCCGCGCCGAACAGCACGCCCACCATGCGGGCATATTCCGCCTTGGCCGCGGCCAGAAGCTCCTGCGGGTCGGTCACGCCCGCGCGCTCGGCCTCCAGCACGACCGACGAGGCCCGCAGCCCCGACAGAAGCGCAGTCTCCGCCCCCGGCGCCGAAAACTCCACGGTTTCCAGCGCCGCGGCCGAGCGCGGCCCCAGCCCCGGCCACATCCAGGCAACCGCGGCGATGGCCACCACGGCAACCGCTGCCCGTCCCAGGCCCGGTCTCGAAAGGCGCCCGCAGGCGGCGAGCGGATCTCTGCCCCAACCCATGCCCCTGCATTGCACGGACCCGGGGGGCAGGCAATCCGCCGCGCCCCGGCTGTGGCAAAACTGCACGGCCGTCGGCGCAAACATGCCACGGCGCAGGCATCGGCCGGACGTCCGGGTCAGGCGCAGCCCCGCGCTCAGACCCAGGGCCAGGTCTCGATCACCTCCACCGCCGCTTCGGCCGTCTCGACGAACCGGAACAGCTCCAGATCGCCCGGGCTGATCGTGCCGGCCTCCACCAGCGCCTCCCAGTTCACGATCCGGCGCCAGAACGCCTCGCCGAACAGCAGCACCGGCACCGGGCGCATCCGCTCGGTCTGGATCAGCGTCAGCGTCTCGAACAGCTCGTCCAGCGTGCCGAAGCCGCCCGGAAAGACGACGATGGCCGAGGCCCGCATCAGGAAATGCATCTTGCGGATGGCGAAGTAGTGGAAGTTGAAGGACAGCTCCGGCGTGACATGGGCATTGGGCGCCTGCTCGTGCGGCAGCACGATGTTGAGGCCCACCGACCGGCCCCCGGCCTCGGCCGCGCCGAGGTTGCCCGCCTCCATCACCCCCGGCCCGCCGCCGGTGACGATGACGTTGTCCTGTCCCCCGTCGGCCAGGCTCTTCTCCGTCACCAGCCGCGAGAACCGCCGCGCCTGCTCGTAATAGGGCGCAAGCTGCGCCAGCCCCGCCGGCGCGGCGCCCGTGTCCCGCGGCGCGGGGATGCGCGCGCCCCCGAACATCACCACGGTGGAGCGGATGCCCGCATCGTCGAACTCGAGCTCGGTCTTGAGCAGTTCGAGCTGCAGCCGCACCGGGCGCAGCTCGCGCCGCGTCAGGAAATCCTGATCGGCAAAGGCCAGCCGGTAGGCCGGGGACCGCGTCTGCGGCGTATCCTCGATGTGGCGGGCGACCTCGACGTCTTCGGGGCTGTCGCGCAGGGGGTGCCCGCGGGGGGTCTGGTTCATCGGCGTCCTTTCCTGGCCCCAGGGCGCGCGGCCCCGGGGCGTTCGCATTGCGCGGCGTTTGCCTCGCGTCTATAGCCTGCGCGTCCTTGATGCCAGATTGACGCGCTCACGACCGCGTCCGCCCGCCCGCATCCAACCGCAGACACGCGACCGCCAAACCCTACCGGAGGCCTGACCATGTCCGACCCGCTGCCGCTCGCCGAGCTGGAAACCGCCATCGAGGCCGCCTGGGAGGACCGCGCGTCCATCACCCCCGACACCCGCGGGGCGACCCGCGACGCCATCGAGACGACGCTCGACGCGCTGGACGGGGGAACCCTGCGCGTGGCGGAAAAGCGCGGCGCCGACTGGCACGTCAACCAGTGGGCCAAGAAGGCGGTGCTGCTGGGCTTCCGCCTCAAGGACATGGCGCCGCAATCGGGCGGGCCGCAGGGCGGTGGCTGGTGGGACAAGGTGGATTCGAAGTTCAAGGACTGGGGCGCCGAGGACTGGCGCGCCGCGGGCTTCCGCGCGGTGCCGAACTGCGTGGTGCGGCGCTCGGCCTACGTCGCGCCCGGCGCGGTGCTGATGCCCTGCTTCGTCAACCTCGGCGCCTATGTGGGCGAGGGCACCATGGTCGACACCTGGGCCACGGTGGGGTCGTGCGCGCAGATCGGGGCCAACGTGCACCTGTCCGGCGGCGTGGGCATCGGCGGCGTGCTGGAGCCCATGCAGGCCGGCCCCACCATCATCGAGGACAACTGCTTCATCGGCGCGCGGTCGGAGGTGGTCGAGGGCGTGATCGTCCGCGAGGGCTCGGTCCTCGGCATGGGCGTGTTCCTCGGCCAGTCCACCAAGATCGTGGACCGCGCCACCGGCAGCGTCAGCTATGGCGAGGTGCCGGCGGGATCGGTGGTGGTCGCAGGCTCCATGCCCTCCACCGGCGGCGTGAACCTTTACTGTGCCGTGATCGTCAAGCGCGTGGACGCCGGCACCCGCGCCAAGAC
>SKMM01000150.1 GCA_007121055.1 Paracoccaceae bacterium
CGCCCAGATAGATCACCCAGGGCCGCGCCCCCTGGCGCAGCCCCGCCAGCAGGATCGCGCCCACCGCGCCCACGCTGGCGGCCTCGTTCGGCGAGGCCACGCCCCCCAGGATCGCGCCCAGCACCGCCACGATCAGGATCACCGGCGGCGCGATCGCGGCGACGATGCGCCCCAGCGGCACCGGCTCGGGGGGCCGCGCCATCGCCGGCGCATCCCCAGGGATCAGCCAGGCCCGCCCGAGGATGTAGCCCACATAGATCGCCACCAGCAGCAGCCCCGGCACCAGCGCCGCGGCGAAGGTCTGTCCGACCGAGATCGTCTCGACCGAGAACCGCCCCATGGTGAACTGCGCCTGCTGGAAGGCGGACGACATGACCTCGGCGAGGATGATCAGGAGGGTGGAGGGCGGGATGATCTGCCCCAGCGTGCCGGCGGTGGCCACGCTCCCCGCCGCCAGCCGCGGGTTGTAGCCGTTGCGCAGCATCGCGGGCAGGGCGATCAGCCCCATCGCCACCACCGTCGCCCCCACGATGCCGGTGGAGGCCGCCAGCAGCGCGCCCACCAGCACCACCGACACGCCAAGCCCGCCCCGCATGGCGCCGAAGAGGCGCCCCATGGTCTCCAGCAGCTCCTCGGCGATGCGGGATTTCTCCAGCACTACCCCCATCAGGACGAAGAGCGGGATCGCCGTCAGCACAGGGTTCGTCAGGATGCCGAAGAAGCGCTGCCCAAGCGCGCCCAGCAGGTTGATGGAGAAATCGCCCGTCGCCCAGCCGATCACGGCAAACAGCGTGGCGACCCCGGCGATGGTGAAGGCCACCGGATAGCCCAGCAGGATCGCCCCGATGAGGGCCGCGAACATCAGAAGGTCAAGCGGCATCCCCGGCCCCCGCCAGTCGCAGCGCATCCCGGATCAGCGCCGCCAGCGCCTGCACCAGCACCAGCACGCAGAACGCGGGTACCAGCGATTTCAGCAGGAAGGAGGCGGGGATGCCGCCCACCGAAATGGGCCCCTCCAGGATCGCCCAGGATCGCCGCACCATGGGCCAGGACCAGTAGAGAAGCATCCCCAGCGCAGGCCCGAGGAACAGGAGATGCCCCAGCACGTCGACCCCCGCCTGACCCCGGGGCGAGAGCCGCGAATGGAAGATGTCCACCCGCACATGCCCCTGTGCCCAGAGCGTGTAGCCCGCCCCCAGCATGAAGATCGCGGCATGCAGGTACAAAACCCCCTCCTGCAGGAAGATCCACGACATCCCGAACACATAGCGCAGTACCACGAGGCCGAACTGCAGCAGCACCATGGCCAGCACGCAGCCCATGGTCACCGCCCCCATGGCGCGGCTGATCCCGTCGCAGGCTGCGGCCAGGCGCAGAAGCGAAGCGGTCATGGCGGGTCTCCGTGGCTGGAGGTCATGGGACGGGGACGGATCGCAGGTGCAGAGAGCAGCGGTCGAGTGGCGGGCGCGGGGGAAGGGGGGCGGGCGGCGATCGAGTGGTGCGGCAGGGGTAGGGTATGTGGCAAGAAGGAGCTGGCGGGGGGCAATGGGCAGACAGTAGCGGCAGAGGTCCTGTGGCGTGGCGGCGGGGTGAGACCGGGGTTGACCAGAGGGGCCGGGCGGGGCGGATCTGCCATGCCCGGCCCCGGACCGGGTCGGCGGGGGCCGGGGTGAGGGATCGGTCCCCGCCCGGGTGGCCGGGCGGGGCCGGTTGTCAGACCGGGTGGTCGAAGTCGAGGCTGCGGGCGGCGAGCTGGGCGGCCTCGGAATGCGGCATGTATTCGGCCATCAGCGCGCGGTAGGAGATGAAGCTCTCGGTGATCTCGCGCTCCAGCTCGTCGCCGCTGTCGCGCATCTCGCGCACCACCGCGCCCATGGCGTTGCCCATGGCCACGATGATCTCCTCGGGCCACTGGCGGATTTGCACGTCATGCTCGGCCACCAGTTCGCGCAGCGCCTGCGCATGCTTGGTGTTGTATTCCGTCAGGACCACGTTGTAGAGGCTCTCGGCCGCCGTCGCGACGGCCGCCTGGAGCTCGGGGCTCAGCGCCTCCCACGCGTCGAGGTTCACCGCGCATTCCTCGGCCGAGGACGGCTCGCCCACGCCGTTGTCGTAGTAGTACCGCGCGACCTGGTGGAAGCCGAGCGTGCTGTCGGTCCAGGGCCCGATGAACTCGCCCGCATCCAGCGCACCGGACTGCAGCGCCTGGAACATCGCCGGCCCCGACATCGCCTCGACCGCAGCGCCCAGCCGGGTCATTACCAGCGAATTGAGGCCCGTCGTGCGGTAGCGCAGCCCGCGCAGGTCGTCGACCGAGGTGATCTCGTTGCGGAACCAGCCCGCCCATTGCGGCCCGGAATTCCCGCACAGGAAGGGCTTGAGGTTGAAGCGCGCATACATCCGGTCGTAGAGGTCCTGCCCGCCGCCATGCAGCATCCAGCCATGCTGCTCGATGGCCGTCAGGCCGAGCGGTTGCGAGCCGAACAGCAGGATCGCCTGGGATTTCGACCCCCAGTAGGCCGGGACCGCGTGGTAGATCTCGGCCGTGCCCTCGCCCACGGCGTCGAACACGCCCATGCCGGGCACGATCTCGCCCGCGGGGAAGAGTTCGATCGCCAGCTGTCCGCCCGAGAGCGCCTCGATCCGGTCTGCCAGCATCTGCGCGGCCACCCCCGGCCCCGGCAGGTTGCGCGGCCAGGCGGTGACCATGCGCCAGCGGGTCACGCCCTGGGCGATGGCGGGGGCCGCAAGCCCCGTGGCGGCGGCACCGAGGCCGGCGCTCGCCAGGAAGGTTCTTCTTTTCATCGTCGGTCCTCCGTGTCGGATTTCAGTTTCCAAGGATGCCGGGCAGCCGCAGCCCGTGGTCGCGCGCACAGTCGAGCGCGATGTCATAGCCCGCATCGGCGTGGCGCATCACGCCCGTGGCGGGGTCGTTCCACAGCACGCGAGCCAGCCGGCGGTCGGCGTCTTCCGTGCCGTCGCAGCAGATCACCATGCCCGAATGCTGCGAAAACCCCATGCCCACGCCGCCGCCATGGTGCAGGCTGACCCAGGTGGCGCCCGATGCGCAGTTCAGTAGCGCATTCAGCAGCGGCCAGTCGCTGACGGCGTCCGAGCCGTCCAGCATGCCTTCGGTCTCGCGGTTGGGGCTGGCGACCGAGCCGCTGTCCAGGTGGTCGCGCCCGATCACCACCGGCGCCTTCAGCTCGCCGTTGCGTACCATCTCGTTGAACGCCAGACCCGCCCGGTGGCGCTCCCCCAGCCCGATCCAGCAGATGCGTGCGGGCAGGCCCTGGAACGCGATCCGCTCCCGCGCCATGTCGAGCCAGGTGTGCAGGTGGGCGTCGTCGGGGAACAGCTCCTTCATCTTGGCGTCGGTGCGGTGGATGTCCTCGGGGTCACCGGACAGCGCACACCAGCGGAAGGGGCCGACGCCGCGGCAGAACAGCGGCCGGATGTAGGCGGGCACGAAGCCGGGGAAGGCGAAGGCGTTTTCCAGCCCCTCCTCCTGCGCGACCTGCCGGATGTTGTTTCCGTAATCGAGGGTGGGGACTCCCGCGTTCCAGAACTCGACCATGGCGGCGACATGGGTTTTCATGGACGCGCGCGCCGCGGCCTCCACCGCGTCGGGGTCGGTCTCCTGCTTTGCGCGCCATTCGGCCACCGACCAGCCCAGCGGCAGGTAGCCATGCACCGGGTCGTGCGCGGAGGTCTGGTCGGTCACCATGTCGGGGCGCGGGCCGCCGTCCTTCATCCGCCGGACAAGCTCGGGGAAGATCTCGGCCGCGTTGCCGATCAGCGCCACGGATTTCGCCTCGCCCGCCTTGGTCCAGCGGTCGATCATGGCCAGCGCCGTGTCGAGGTCGTGGGCCTTCTCGTCGCAATAGCGGGTGCGGATGCGGAAATCGGCGCGGGTCTCGTCGCACTCCACCGCGAGGCAGCAGGCGCCGGCCATGACCGCCGCGAGCGGCTGCGCGCCCCCCATGCCCCCGAGGCCCGCGGTCAGGATCCACCGCCCGCGAAGGTCGCCGCCGTAATGCTGGCGCCCGGCCTCGGCGAAGGTCTCGTAGGTGCCCTGCACGATGCCCTGCGTGCCGATGTAGATCCAGCTTCCGGCCGTCATCTGGCCGTACATCATCAGCCCCTTGCGATCGAGCTCGGCAAAGTGCTTCCAGGTGGCCCAGTGCGGCACGAGGTTGGAGTTCGCGATCAGCACCCGCGGCGCGTCGGCATGGGTACGGAACACCCCCACCGGCTTGCCCGACTGCACCAGCAGCGTCTCGTCCCCCTCCAGATCGCGCAGCGCGGCGACGATGCGGTCGAAATCCTCCCAGGTCCGCGCCGCCCGGCCGATGCCGCCATAGACCACCAGCTCGTGGGGGCTCTCGGCCACGTCGGGGTGGAGGTTGTTCATCAGCATCCGCAGCGGCGCCTCGGTCTGCCAGCTTTTCGCGCTGATCTCGGCGCCGGTGGGGGGATAGATGTCGCGGATGTTGTGGCGGGGATTGGTCATGCGGGGCCTCTGATGTCGGGGGCGAGCGCGGCGAGGGTGGTCAGGAGGCGCGCCAGCACCGGCCGCAGCCGGTCCGCCCGCGCGGGGTCATAGGCGAAGGGCGGCGCCTCTGAGCCGAGATGGGTGGATTGCGCCAGCTCCATCTGGATCGCGTGCACGCCCTCGGCGGGCCGGCCATAGTGCCGCGTGGTCCAGCCGCCCTTGAAGCGACCGTTGAGTATGGTCGTGTAAGCCTCTGCGTCCTCGCAGATATCCCGCACGCCTTGCTCGATGCGCGGATCGCAGCTGGTGCCGTCTGCGGTACCGATGTTGAAATCCGGCAGCACGCCGTCGAACAGGTACGGGATGCGCGACCGGATCGAGTGACAATCGTACAGGATCGCCACTCCGTGCCGCGCCCGCACCCGGTCGATCTCGGCCCGCAGGGCGGCGTTATA
>SKMM01000273.1 GCA_007121055.1 Paracoccaceae bacterium
AGGGGGCCGTCCTGCACCTTGATGGAGTAGAACTCCAGCTCCTCGTCCCAGGCGGGCGAGGCAATGGAATAGGCCCGAAGGATCGGCTTGCCGTCGGGGCCAGCGAGCCCGATCATCACGAACTCGCCCGACCGGAAGCGCAACGACCGCGGCCGCGTGGTGCGGAAGGAAAACAGCCTGTCGGTCCAGTGCTTCACCGAGGTGACCGTCTCGCACGGCAGATTGCGCGCGGCGGCCACGGCAGCGGTGTCGGTGGCGGCGGTCTGGGTCATCGGCTGGGGGGCGTTCATCAGGGCGCTCGCTTGGTTCATGCAGGTTTCGGGGCCGGGCGGCCCCCTCCTTTGTGGCCTCGGGTTGGGGGAAGGGCAAGGTGGCAGGGGTCGCTAGATCCTGAGCGGCATGCGCGAGGCGAAGCTTGTGTGGCGCCAGTTGCCGCGGAAGCGCCAGTGTTCCTGGGGCTGGCGCAGGGCCAGGTCGGCGCTGATCTCGACCTCGTCGAAGCCCGCGCGGCGCGCCAGCGTGTACTGGTCGGCCAGCACATGGCCATGGGCGCGCAGCCGGCCGGCATAGCCCAGCGCCCGCAGTCGCTGGGCCAGCGCGAAGCCGGCCGTATCGGCAAAATGCCGCAGGTGGATGCGGATCAGGGCGATCGCGGCGAAAAAGGGCGCCAGCGCCTCGGGCGGCGTGTCGCTGGTTGCGTCCACCCCCAGGCCCACCGCCCAGGGGGCGCGTGCAAGGTCGGCTGCGGCGATGAAACCGCCGCGCCAGTCGTCGGGGTGGAAGCCCGTGTCGGTGACGAGAACGCTCATGGCTCACCTCGCGGTCCTGCGCCGCCTGCCCGGGCGGGGCGGGCGGGCGGCAGAGTTGCATGGCCGCAGCCAACCCCATGATGCGGGCTGTCTCCATGACACGGATCAAATCACGCGCGGACGGGGTTGATCGCGCATGCCGGATACCACACCTATCGCGCTCCACAGCTTCCGCCCTCCGCATCGCAAGGCCCCCCATGTCCGAGCACGCCCCCGCACAGCCCCGCATCGACGCGCTGGACCGCCGCATCCTGATCGAGTTGCAGCGCGATTCGAGCCAGTCGCTGGAGGAGATCGCGCGCAGCGTGGGCTCGTCCAAGACGCCGGTCTGGAATCGCATCCGGCGGATGCGCAGCGCGGGCGTGATCCGCGGGCAGACGGCGATTCTGGACCCCGGCGCGCTGGGCTTCGATGCATGCTTCTTCGTGCTGGTGCGCACGTCCGAGCATGAGCCCGACTGGCAGCGTCGGTTCCTCGCGGCCGTGCAGTCACGGCCCGAGGTTCTGGAGGCGCACCGGCTGGCGGGCGAGATCGACTATATCCTGAAGGTGCGCGTGCCGAATGCGCGCGCCTATGACGCGTTCTATCAGGCGCTGATCGCCGAGGTGAAGGTGCACAACGTGACCGCCCTGCTGTCGATGGAAGAGATCAAGGCGACCACCGAACTGCCGCTGTGAGCCCCCCGGCGCGCTGGCCCCCCGGTGCGGACTGCGCTAGGGAACCCCGTCCCAACCCGAGGCCCCGCCATGACCACCCGCGCCGGATTTGCAGCCCTGATCGGAGAGCCGAACGCGGGGAAGTCCACGCTTCTCAACCGCATGGTGGGGGCCAAGGTCTCCATCGTCACGCACAAAGTGCAGACCACCCGGACCCGTATCCGCGGCGTGGCCATCGAGGGCGAGGCGCAGATCGTCTTTGTCGACACTCCGGGGCTGTTCCGGCCGCGCCGCAGGCTGGACCGCGCCATGGTGGCCGCCGCCTGGGGCGGTGCTGCGGACGCCGATGTGGTCGTGCTGATGGTGGAGGCGCACCGCGGCCTGACCGAGGGTGTGCGTGCCATCCTCGAGGCGCTGGCCGAAAAGGTCTCGCCCCGCCAGACGGTTGCGCTGGCGATCAACAAGATCGACCGGGTGAAGGCCGAGGTGCTGCTGGCGCTGACCGAGGCGCTGAACGCGGCCTATCCCTTTGCCGCCACCTTCATGATCTCGGCCGAGCGCGGGCACGGCGTGGACGACCTGCGCCGGTGGCTCGCGGACCGCATGCCCGAGGGGCCGTGGCTGTATCCCGAGGACCAGATCGCCGACCTGCCCCTGCGCATGATCGCGGCCGAGATGACGCGCGAGAAGCTGACCCTGCGGCTGCACCAGGAACTGCCCTATGAGCTGACCGTGGAGACCGAGGGCTGGGAGGAGCGCAAGGACGGCTCGGTGCGCATCGACCAGGTGGTCTATGTCGGCCGCGACGGCCACAAGGGCATCGTGCTGGGCAACCGCGGCGAGACCATCAAGGCCATCGGGCAGGCCGCGCGGGCCGAGATCGCGGAGTTCCTCGACCGCACCGTGCACCTTTTCGTGACCGTGAAGGTCCGCCCCCGCTGGCAGGAGGAGGCCGAGCGGTACGGCGAGATGGGCCTCGATTTCCGCGACGGCAACTGAGGCCGTGACGCACCCCGCCCGGAGGACACGCTGACATGCCCGCGCCCCGGCTGACCTCGGATTTCTGGGTGCAGGCCTACCTGACGCGGCTGCGGCAGGAAGGCGTGGCGGCCTATGTCATGGCCCGCGGCGACGCCACGGCCGGCGCGGTGGCGGTCAAGCTGGCGACCATGGACGGGCGCGCGCAGGCCTTCCAGCGCGGCCTCGACCCGGCCAGTGGCGGGCGTGTCTGGACCCCGCTGGCCGAGGGCCCGGAGGCAGAGGTGGACGCGATGCTGGCCCGCCAGCGCGCCCGCGACCCCGACCTGTGGATCATCGAACTGGAGGACCGCGACGGGCGCACCCTGCTGGACACGCCGGGCCTGTCGGACTGAGTGCCGAGGCCCGTGCGGGGTGCGCTGCAGCCCGGCTCAGTCCTCCGGATCGCGCCGGGGGGCGCCCAGGCCCAGCCGAAGGCCAACCCAGAACACCGCCGCCAGCCCCACGCACACGGTCAGGGAATTCACCACATCGGCACGCATCCAGTCCGCCGGACCCAGCCGCAGCCACAGCATCACACCGGTGATCAGCGCGCCAAGCGCCAGCGCCAGGAACACATAGAGACGGATCGCCACCTCCATGGTGGCCAGCACCACCGCCGCCGCCAGCCAGATCCACCACGTCTCGCCCACCATCGCTCCGCTCTCCCCCGTTTGCCCAGGACACCGGACTGTTCGGGCACAGGGTTGCCCGGCCTTGCCGCGGGTGCAAGGGGGCTTGGCGCGCCCGCGCGCAATTGCCCGCGTTCCACCCGCCCTGCGGGGTCCGGCATGACACGGATGTGTTGGCGTCGGGGATGAAAAACCTGTAATCTGCCCCCAAACAGAACCGCAGCAGATGCGGCCTTCCCATTGGGACGAGCAGACCATGGAAACCACGCCCTTGGGCTCCGGACAGGAGCTCGATCTCTCGCTACTCGGCCTTTTCCTGAAGGCTGATTTCGTTGTGCAATTCGTGATGATCCTGCTGATCGTCGCGTCCTTCTGGGCGTGGGCGGTGATCATCCAGAAGACGCTCAACAATCGCCGGGCCCGCACCCAGTCGGCCGAATTCGATGCGGCCTTCTGGTCGGGCGAGCCGCTCGACGATCTGTTCGAGCGGCTGGGGCCCCAGCCCACCACGCCGCCCGCGCGGGTCTTCGCCGCCGGCATGGCCGAATGGCGGCGCAGCCATCGCACCGACGGCGCGCTGATCCCCGGCGCGCAGTCGCGCATCGACCGGTCCATGGACGTGGCCATCGCGCGCGAGGCACAGGTGCACAATGCTGGCCTGACCTTCCTTGCCTCGGTGGGCTCGGCCTCGCCCTTCATCGGGCTGTTCGGGACGGTGTGGGGGATCATGCGGGCGTTCACCGACATCGCGCAGGCGCAGAACACCAACCTTGCGGTGGTGGCACCCGGCATCGCCGAGGCGCTGCTGGCCACGGGTCTGGGCCTTCTGGCGGCGATCCCGGCGGTGATCTTCTACAACAAGCTGTCGAACGAGACCGACGAGATCGTGGGGGGCTACGAGGCCTTCGCCGACGAATTCTCCACCATCCTGTCGCGGCAACTGGGGGACTGAGATGGGCGCATCCATCGAGGGACGCGGCAGGCGGCAGGGCAAGCGGCGCCGCAACCGCCCCATGGCCGAGATCAACGTCACGCCCTTCGTGGACGTGGTGATGGTGCTGCTGATCATCTTCATGGTGGCAGCACCCATGCTGACGGTGGGCGTGCCGGTGGAACTGCCGCGCACCGCCGCAGGCGCCTTGCCGGCCGAGTCAGAGGAGCCGCTGACGGTCACGCTGACGGCCGATGGCCGGCTGCTGATCCAGACCAGCGAAACCGCGCCCGCCGACCTGCTGCCGCAGCTGCGCGCGGTGGCGGCCGAACGGACCAGCCGCAAGGTGTTCCTGCGCGCCGACGGGGCGATCCCGTATGAACGGGTGGTGCAGGTGATGGGGGCGCTCAACGCGGGCGGGTTTTCCGACATCGGGCTCGTGACCGACAGCGACGGGCCATCCTTCGGCGGCTGAGGCGGGCGGGGGCATGCAGGATACAGCAGCGCCGGGACCGGGCCCTGGACACAGCCGGGACCGGAGCGGAACGGAAAGATCGAAGCGGGACGATGGACACGGGCACCAAGATATCGGCGGTGGCGCACGGGCTGCTCATCAGCTGGGTGGCGGTGGAGGGGCTTTTCAACCTCTCCGACCGGCCGCGGCCGTTGCCGGCCGTGGCCGAGGTGTCGCTGATCTCGGCCGAGGAATTCGCGGCACTCGCCCCGCCCCGCGCCACCTCGCCCACGCCTGCGGCCCGTCCGGCGCCGCCGCCGGCACCCGAAATCGCCGAGGCACCGGAACCTGAGCCTGAGCCTGAGCCAGTGCCGGAACCCGAACCCGCGCCAGCCCCGCCGCCCCCACCGCCTGCGCCGGAGCCGGGGGTGGAGGCGCCGCCTGCGA